>JAERMP010000201.1 GCA_016844515.1 Thermoleophilia bacterium
GCGGCGCCTGGCTCCAGCGTCCGAGTCTTCGGGGAGAGCTTTCGCGTGTCAGGCGAGGTGGAAGGTCTCGCCTCGATCCTCAACTCCGTCGCCTTCGTCCGCCGGCAGGAGCTCGCGCGTGTGCTCGGGATCGACGGCGTCGTGAGCTACGTCCTCGTCCGCGCCCGTCCCGAGGTCAGGGCAGCGGAGCTGGCCGCGCGAATCGAGACCTCGGTTCCCGGCGTGACGGCGTCCACGCGTGAGGCCTTCGCGCGCTCCGAGCGCCGTGTCGTCGGTGACATGACGACCGACATCGTGCGGGCGATGATTCTCGTCGGCTTCGTGATCGGGGTCGCGGTCGCAGGGCTCGTGGCCTACAGCGTCACGCTCTCCCAGCTTCGCGACTACGCGGTCCTGCGCGCACTCGGCATGCGCGCACGCCGCGCGCTCGCCCTTGCCACCGCCCAAGTAGGTGCCACCGTGGTCGCGGGCTTCCTGCTCGCGCTCGCGTTCGTGTGGGTCCTGGCCGCGATCCTCCCGAGTCTGTCGCCGACTCTCGTCCTCGCTATCCGAACCGGCGACGTCGCCCAGGCGCTCGGCGTCGCGGCGGCTGTCACGCTCGCGGCGGCCGCATTTCCCGTCCTGCGTGTCGCCCGAATCGATCCCGCCAGCGTCTTCCGGAGGTAGGTGATCCGATGTCACAGGCGCTCGTTCGCATCCACGGTCTCGTAAAGATCTTCGGCGAGGGCCAGACGCGCGTCGAGGCCGTGCGCGGGCTCGACCTCGAGCTCCAGCGCGGCGAGATCGTGCTCGTCATGGGGCCCTCTGGGAGCGGCAAGACGACCCTCCTCTCCATGCTCGGCGGTCTCCTCCGCGTGAGCGAGGGCGCGATCTGGATCGACGGGACGAACATCGCCGCTCTCGGCGAGCGTGAGCTGCCGCCGTTTCGGGCACGCACGTTCGGCTTCATCTTCCAGGACTTCAACCTGGTGGCTGCACTTTCTGCGCGCGAGAACGTCGAGGTCGCCTTGAACATCGCCGGGGAGAAAGGTCCCTCGGCCCGTGAACGGGCGCGCACGCTGCTCGAGTCGATGGGGCTTGGAGACAGGCTCGACTTCCCCGTCGAGAAGCTCTCGGGCGGCGAGAAGCAGCGGGTCGCGATCGCGCGGGCGATCGCCAACGGCCCTGCGCTCGTCCTCGCCGACGAGCCCACGGCCAACCTCGACTCGCACCACGGCGCGGAGACGATGCGTCTGCTGCGGGAGCTGGCGAAGGAGGAGGGGGCGACGGTCGTCATCGTCAGCCACGACGAGCGGCTGCGCGAGGTGGCCGACCGCGTCCTCTGGCTCGAGGACGGGCAGCTCAAAGCGCTGCAGGCGCTCGCTCGCGACCCGGTGTGCGGGATGCTGATCGATCCGGCCGAGGCGCCCGCCTCGATCGAGCAGGACGGCGCGCCGCTCTACTTCTGCTCGCGGGGCTGTCGCGACGAGTTCCTCGCCCGTTGAGCCGCGGGGCGTTCGCCATCTTCACACGAGGCAGCCACACTAGACCCGTGAGCGTTCACGCCCACGCGGTTCGTCCTGCCCGAGGAACTGCGGGCGACACGGAGACGGCGACGCTCCACGTGGGCGGCCTCCACTACGCGAGCGAAAAGGCGGTCGTCGAGCGCGTGCTCGGCGGACGGACGGGCGTTCTCGAGGTCGACGCGAATCCCGTCGCGCAGACGGCGACGGTGACGTTCGACCCGGCCGCGACCTCGGTCGCCGACTTGCGGCGCTGGGTCGAGGAGTGCGGCTTCCACTGCGCCGGCCAGTCCGTTCCAGGCCATGTCTGCGACCCGCTCGCCGAGCCCGGCGCGAGAGCCCGACCAGCCGAGTGGCCGGCGCACGAGCAGGCGGCGACGGCGCTCGAGGCGGCGGTGCACGATCACGCCGCCGCTCGCCGGGCCGATGAGGCGGATGGGCACGGGCACGGCGGCCATGCGGGGATGTCCATGGACGCGATGGTGCGCGACATGCGCAACCGCTTCTTCGTCGCGGTTGTCTTTGCGGTGCCGATCGCGATCTGGTCGCCGCTCGGCGAGACTCTCTTCGGCTCGACTCCCCCGACGCCGTTCGGGATGCGGGACGACGTCTGGGAGTTCCTGCTCAGCCTGCCGGTCATCTTCTACTCGTCGTGGATCTTCTTCCGCGGCGCCTACGTCGCACTCAGAGCGAAGACGCTCGACATGATGGTGCTCGTAGCCGTCGCGATCGGGACGGGCTGGCTCTACTCCGTCGCCGCGACCTTCGTCATCGAGGGCGAAGTCTTCTACGAGGCGGCCGCCTTCCTCGCCGCCTTCGTGCTGCTCGGACACTGGTTCGAGATGCGAGCCCGGGGCGGGGCGAACGACGCAATGCGCGCGCTCCTCGACCTGGCGCCGCCGAAGGCGACCGTGATCCGCGACGGGGTCGAGCTCGAGATCCCGACGGCAGAGGTGCGGGTCGGCGATCTCCTCCTCATCCGGCCGGGCGCGAAGGTCGCTGTCGATGCCGAGGTGCTCGAGGGCGAGAGCTCGGTGGACGAGTCGATGGTGACCGGCGAGAGCATGCCCGTGTCGAAGGCGCCCGGAGATCGCGTCATCGGCGCCACGATCAACAAGAACGGGACGCTGCGCGCCCGGGCGACCGCGGTCGGCGCGGATACGGCGCTTGCGCAGATCGTCAAGCTCGTGCAGGAGGCGCAGAACTCGAAGGCGCCGGCGCAGCGGCTGGCCGACAAGGCGGCGTTCTGGCTCGTGCTCGTCGCCCTGGTTGGCGGAGTAGGCACGTTCCTCGTCTGGAACCTCGTCGTCGGCGCGTCGGTGCAGGAGTCGCTCGTCTACGCGATCACGGTCGTCGTCATCACCTGCCCGGACGCCCTCGGCCTCGCGACACCGACCGCGATCATGGTCGGAACCGGGCTGGGCGCCCGGCGCGGGATCCTGTTCAAGAGCGCGATTGCGATCGAGCAGGCCGCGAAGCTCGACACGGTCGTCTTCGACAAGACCGGCACGCTCACCCGCGGCGAGCCCGAGGTCGTATCGGTGGCGACCGCCGACGGCGTGGACGAAAGCGACATGCTCCGGCTGGTCGCGGCAGCCGAGCGCGAGAGCGAGCATCCGCTCGCCGAGGCGATCGTCCGGGCAGCCGAGGAGCGCGGACTCGACGGGGCCAAGGCCGAGTCGTTCGAAGCGGTGCCCGGCCATGGAGCGCTCGCCACCGTGGAGGGCAGGCGGCTCGCGATCGGCAACGGGCGCCTGCTCGAGCGGGAAGGTGTGGAGCTCGACGGGCTGATGCCGCGCGCGCGAGAGCTCGCCGGTGAGGGCCGCACCGTCGTGCAGGTCGCGATCGACGGCAAGGCAGCCGCCCTGATCGCCGTCGCCGACGCTGCCAGGGAGACGGCGCCCGCCGCGGTCGAAGCCCTCAAGCGCGAGAACATCCGCCCGGTCATGCTCACCGGCGATAACCGCCAGACCGCCGAGCGGATCGCCTCGGAACTCGGCATCGACAAGGTCCTGGCGGAAGTCCTCCCCGGTGACAAAGCGGGTGTGGTCAAGGAGCTGCAGGAACGTGGGAACGAGGTCGCGATGGTAGGCGACGGCGTCAACGACGCGCCTGCGCTCGCTCAGGCCGACGTCGGCATCGCCATCGGCGCCGGCACCGATGTCGCGATCGAGACCGCGGACGTCGTCCTCATGCGGTCCGATCCGCTCGATGTCGCGACAGCGATCACGATCGGGCGTGGCACGGTCCGCAAGATGAAGCAGAACCTCGGCTGGGCGATCGGCTACAACTCGCTCGCGCTTCCGATAGCCGCCGGTGTCTTCGCACCGTGGGGACTGACGCTGCGGCCCGAGATCGCGGCGATCTCGATGTCGGGATCGAGCATCCTCGTCGCCGTCAACGCGGTCGCGCTGAAGCGGCTCGCGCTTCCTCGATTAAGCGAGCACTGAGGTCCACGAACCCGGTTGGACGCGGTACGCGTGTCCCGAGCCCTGCGATGCGAGCAGCAGAGCGTGTTCGACGTCCTCCGTCACACCGCCATACTCGAGACGTACGGTCGCGACATCTGACGCTTCGTCGATGTCGAGCTGCTCGACGGTGCCGATGGCGCCGAGAGCTTCCCGGATTCGCTCCGCGCAAGACGCGCATCCCGCCTGCTCGACGACGAACTGGACCGCCACTCGGCTCGCGTCCGCGGAGCCTAGAGGCGCCGGCCGCCGACCCAGGTGGCGGCGTACCA
>JAERMP010000202.1 GCA_016844515.1 Thermoleophilia bacterium
GCCTCGAGCTCCTCCAGCGTGTAGGTCGTCCCGGCCACGAGCTCGAGCGTCACGAAGACGGAGGTGCCGCTCGGGATCGACTGCATCGCACCGTGGAAGATGGCGGGCGGATCGCCCTTCAGGCCGCTCTCGGCCCAGGCATCGACGTCCTTCGCGGTCTTTCCCGGCGCGTAGGCGGTGAGAACCCACTCGCGATCCTCGCCCGACTCGTTCCGCAGCTCGATCGTGCGGGTCCCCGCCTCGATCTCAGGCACCTCGAAGCCCTTCGCCGTCGCGGTGATCACGGCGTCCGCGCTCGGAAGCGTGGCGTCTGTGCTGCCGACGACCCGGAACTGACGTTTCATGCCCAGCTTGAGGTGCAGCTCGCCCTCGGCGTTGGGGACGAAGCACAACAGGCTGTACGTCCCGGGCTCGAGCTTCCGCGTGATCGTGATCTCCTCCCCGGGGGAGAGAAGCGGAGGCCCGCCGAGGTCGGTGGCATACGGCACGTCACCGTCGTCGCTGGCGAAGAGGTCTTCGACGAACTCGTCGATCGTGTGGTCGCCGTCGATCCGGCCGAAAGCGAACTCGTGGAGCTCCTTGCCGACGTTGCGGAACCGCATCGCGACGACGCCTCCCTCGATCGTGTCAGGCATCACGTAGGCGTAGTCCGCGCCGTCGACCGTCACCGACTCGGGCGTCGTGCCGCTCGAGCCCCCGCAACCCGCGATGGCCAGACCCAGCGTGACGAGGGCGAGAGTCCTACGCATGGGAGCCGCTCCGACGGCGGGCGAGGGCGGACCGGCGCGCGCGGACAACGCTGAGCACCACGAGGGCCAAGGCAAGCACCGGGACGATGACGCTCCAGAAGAGGGCAAGCGCCCCAGCCAGTGCCCCAACGGACGTGAGCACGACCGAGGGCATCGGGCGCGATCCGAACAGGAATGAACCGATCAGGACGAGCGCCCCTCCCCCCACGAGGAAGACGAGCCAGAAGGCGAGATCGCTTCCATCCCCGCCCGTGGCGTCGGCCGCTGCCCCGACGACGCCCGCCGCGATGTAGCCGACTCCGAGCAGCCCCGCGAGCGCAAGCGTGGCCGTCGATACACGATCTTTGCGCGCGGAGCTCCACCCTCCCGCCCCCATTCCATCCGCTGCAGCCTTCACGGTCGTTACCTCCTGAGTCGATGACCTGCCGAGCGTACGAGCGGCCGGCTGACCGCACATCAGCGTCAGGGTTGATTCCGCCTCGCTCCCGCGAGCGATCCCGCTCTCATTCTTCGCGGCGACGACCCCGCAGGGCATACGCGTTACCGTCTCTCGCGATGGATCTCCTTCGTCGCGGGCTCGGCCGGTACGGCGACGTGCTTCTCGCCGCCGTGGTCGTCCTCCTCGGGCTCCTTCAGACCATTCTCGACAACGACCTCTCGAGCACAGAGATCGCCCTGAACTGCGCGGTTGCAGTCGCTCTCGGCATCCTGCTGGTCTTCAGGCGCCGGATCCCACTCCTGCTTCTGGCCTTGATGCTCGCAAGTGCTCTTGCCGAGCCCTTGATCGGGGAAGGCGGGAACGGCGAATTTTTCGGTCTGTTCGTGCTGGTCGCCGTCTACACGGCGGCAGCACACACCGAATCGAGGCGCATGTGGCTCGCGGCCGCGATGACGGGAGTCATGGCGGGTGTTGTCACGGTGAACGACCCCGAGCCGCTCAACATCGGCGGGGCAATCTTCTTCGGAATGCTTTTCGGCGTTCCCTGGACGGTCGGACGGATGGTCCATCACCGACGGCAGCGCGAGATCGCCCTCGAGGAGCGCGCCGACGCCCTCGAGCGAGAGCAGGAGCAGCGTGCACGAGCGGCCGTGGCAGAAGAGCGCCAGCGCATTGCGCGCGAGCTCCATGACGTCGTGGCGCATGCGATCAGCGTGATCGTCGTTCAAGCCCGTGGTGGACGGCGGTTGCTCGACACCGAGCCCGCGGAGGCGCGCGGTGCGTTCGACACGATCGAGAGGACGGGCCAACAGGCACTCGGCGAGATGCGACGACTCCTCGGACTGCTCCGCGAGAGCGAGGAGCAGCTCGCCCTGGCACCGCAGCCGACACTTGCCCGCCTCGATGACCTCGTGGGGCAGGTGCGCGATGCCGGACTCCCAGTCGAACTGGCCATCGAAGGGGAGCCGACCGAGTTACCGCCCGGCGTCGATCTCTCGGCGTACCGGATCGTGCAGGAGGCCCTGACGAACGCGCTCAAGCACGCCGGCCCGGCGACCGCGCGGGTCACGATCCGATATGGCGCTGACAACCTCGAGCTCGAGATCGCGGATGACGGGTCTGGGTCGATGGCCGGCAACGGCGGCCACGGCCTCTTGGGAATCAAGGAGCGCGTAGCGATGCTCGGCGGAGAGGTAGAGACGGGAGGGGGTCCGTCGGGGGGGTACACCGTTCGAGCGCGTCTGCCCTACACGAGCGAACGGTGATCCGCGTCCTCCTTGCCGACGATCAGGCGCTCGTGCGCGCCGGCTTCCGGATGATCCTGAAGACCGAGAGCGAGATCGAGGTCGTTGGCGAGGCCGGTGACGGCGCCGAGGCCGTCGCCCTCGCACGCGAAGCCGCGCCCGACGTCGTGCTGATGGACGTGCGCATGCCGGTCATGGACGGGATCGAAGCAACCCGGCAGATCGTGGACGGCGATGACACGCCACGCGTTCTCGTGCTGACGACGTTCGACCTCGACGAGTACGTGTACGAAGCGCTCCGCGCCGGAGCGAGCGGCTTCCTGCTCAAGGATGCGCCCGAGAACCAGCTCATCGCGGGAATCCGGATCGTGGCGGATGGAGGCTCTTTGTTCGCCCCTGCGGTCACGCGCCGACTCATCGAGCGCTTCGCCGGTACACGCCCAGCCGCCGCGCCTCCCGCTCTGGACGAGCTCACGCCGCGTGAGCTCGAAGTTCTCGGCCTGATCGCCCGTGGCCTGTCGAACGCAGAGATCGCAGCCACACTCGTCGTGAGCGAGCACACGACGAAGACCCACGTCGCGCACATCCTCCGCAAGCTCGACCTTCGCGATCGCGTCCAGGCGGTCGTGCTCGCGTACGAAACCGGACTCGTGCAGCCCGGCTTAGGCCTCGATGCTGACAGGCCGTAGCTCGTCCAGTCGATCCATGCGTGCGAGCGACGGGAAGAGCTTCCACCACACGCCTGCGACGACCACGGTCGCCACGCCCCCGAGCACGACCGCGGGCACGGCACCGAGCAGCGCGGCGGCGACACCGGACTCGAACGCGCCGAGCTCGTTCGATCCACTGATGAAGACCATCTCGACCGCATTGACGCGCCCGCGCAGCTCGTCGGGCGTGACTAGCGGCAGGATGGTCTGGCGGAGGACGACGCTCACCATGTCGAGACCCGCACCTAGTGCGAGCGCAAGCATCGACAGCCATAGCTGCCGGGAAAGGCCGAAGGCGACCATGCACAGCCCGAATCCAGCGACGACGACGAAGAGCGTCGGCCCCGCGTGGCGTCGTATTGGATAGCGCGCGATGACGGCCGCGCCAACGAGCGCGCCGACAGCGGGCGCTGCGCGAAGCAGTCCTAGGCCGGTCGGACCGGCCTCGAGAATGTCCTTCGCGAAGATCGGCAGAAGGGCGACCGCGCCGCCGAGGAGCACCGCGAAGAGATCGAGCGAGATCGCCCCGAGGAGCACGTTCGTGCGCCGGATGAGACGGACGCCGGCGAGAACCTCGTCCAGGCCAAGCGCTCCCTCCGCGGCAGGCACGCGTCCGCTTCGGAGCGTGAGCGCGCAGCCGAGAGCGACCACTGAGAGGCCTATCGAGATCGAGTAGACGAGCTCTGCCTGGATCGCGAACAGGATCCCGCCGACGGCCGGCGCGACGACCGCCGAGAGTCCCAACACGATCGACCGCTGCGCGAGCGCGCTGACGAGGATCTCCTGCGGGACGAGCGAGGGTGTGAGGGCCCGCCCGGCAGGCGCGCCGATCGCGCTCCCGATGCCTTGCACGAACGCGAGCACGAAGAACGGCCAGACGGTGTCGGCTCCCGAAACCGTCACGACGAGAAGGCCCGCCAGCACGACGACGTTCAGCGACATCATCACCGCGAGGAGGTTCCGGCGCGGCACGCGATCGGCCAGATGGCCGGCAGGGAGCGCGAGCAGGAGCAGCGGAAGGAACTCGGCGAGCCCCACAATGCCCAGGTCGAGCGGGTTCTCGCGCACCGAGTAGACCTGCCAGCCGATGGCGACGAAG
>JAERMP010000050.1 GCA_016844515.1 Thermoleophilia bacterium
GATTCGCGAGGTGGTCTCTACAACCCCGACGGCCTCGACGTTTCCACGGCGCTTGCGCACAAGCGGGAGCACGGGACGCTGACGGGCCTCGCGAACGCGGAGGCTGTAACGAATGAAGAGCTCGTCGAGCTCCCGTGCGACATCCTCGCGCCCTGCGCGCTCGAGCAGGTGATCACCGAGGAGAACGCGGATCGCGTGAAGGCCCGCATCATCTGCGAAGGCGCCAACGGTCCGGTCACGCCTGCCGCCGACGCGATCCTCGAAGATCGCGGCGTCCTCGTGCTCCCCGACGTCCTCGCGAACGCCGGCGGCGTGGTCGTCTCCTACTTCGAGTGGGTTCAGGGGCTCCAGGAGTACTTCTGGAGCGAGGACGAGGTCAACGCGAAGCTCCGCGACATCGTCGCTCGCTCGTTTGAGGAGACCTGGCATACGCGGGACAGCCGCGAGATCAGCCTGCGGATGGCCTCGTACGGGCTGGCCGTCCAGCGAGTGGCGGAGGCGACGACGACGAGAGGTCTCTACCCGTAGATGGGTGATCGGCCGGTGCCGATCAGCCAGCTAAGGCGCGTCAGCCTCTATCACGCAGCCGACTGTCACCTCTGCGTGCGCGCGCTCGAGGTCGTGCGCGGCGTCCAGGACGAGCTCGGGTTCGAGCTCGAGCTCGTCGACATCGATGGCGAGCCAGAGCTCGAGGCGCGGTACCGAGAGCACCTGCCCGTCGTGGAGATCGACGGGGAGCGAGCGTTCACGTACTTCGTGGATGCCGAAGCGCTGCGACGACGACTCACCGAAGGGACTGATTGAAAGACCAGCGCCGCGGCTGCAACGCGGCCGCCTTCAGGGATCTTTGCGCGACCGGGGTCCGCGAGAGCGGATTCCGGTCTTGCAGGGGGAGAACGTGGCCGAACGCTTGACCGTTGGTGTCGCCGCTCGTCTGAGCCGGTACCTCCAAGTCCTCAGCCAGGCAAGGAAGATGGGCAAAGACCGGATCTCCTCGCAGGAGATCTCGGAGTACACGAACATCAACGCGACCCAGATCCGGCGCGATCTCTCGGCTTTCGGCAAGTTCGGGAAGCGCGGAGTGGGGTACCGCACCGAGGCGTTGTTGGATGAGATTCGCCAGATCCTGCGCACACAGGGCCAGCACAACATCGCCCTCGTCGGCGCGGGCCGGCTGGGGAGCGCCATTGCGAGCTCTCCCATCTTCGGCGAGCACGGGATCACGGTCGCTGCGATCTTCGAGATCGACCCCGAGAAGATCGGACAGCGTGTTGGCGCCCTCAAGGTCAGCTCCGTCGACGACATGGTCGAGGTCTGTCGCGAGCGGAACATCATCGTCGGCGTGATCGCCGTCCCGGCCGAGACGGCCCAGGACGCCGTCGACGCGCTGACCGGCGCGGGCGCGAAGATCATCTTCAACTACTCGGAGGCGCTGCTCGACGTCCCGTCGGACGTCAGCGTGCACACGTCCAACCCGGCCGTCGATCTGCTGTACGCCCTGTATTTCCACTTGACGTAGACCCGTCGCCCGCCTGCACCACGGCCTAGTGGTCTCTAGCGCCGAGCCTGCGATTGGCCTTGTAACAAGTTGTCACTTGACCCGATCGGCGCGTTGTGGCACCTGCACTGCGCTTGATTGAGCGATCGAGACAGCGCGACCACGCAAGTTACAACTTGTAACTTGCGCTGCCTTCGACGCGCCGGAATCACCGTTGGAGCAGGATGAGAGCGTGAAGATTCTGCTCTGGCACGGGTATCTCCTCGGCGGGACGGGATCGAACGTCTACACGCGCCAGCTGGCCCGCGAGTGGTCACGTCTCGGGCACGACGTCACGGTCTTCAGTCAGGAGCCGCACCCCGAGCTGTACGACCTCGGTGGGGCGCGCGTCGTTCGCCCGGACGTCGGCGGCTTGCTCCCGGTGTTCGTCCTCGATCGCTACGAGGGCTACGAGGTCAAGCTGCTCCAGGACTGCACGCACGAGGAGCTTGGAGGCTGGATCGAGGCGAACGCCGCGGCGATTCGGAACGAGCTTCCTGCTGATCTCGTCTTCTGCAACCACGTGCTTCTCGGCGGTGCCGTGGGAGCTGCGAGCGGAGCGCGCTACGCGATCAAGGCGCACGGCTCCGAGCTCGAGTACTCGATGCGTGGGCGGCCCGAGCTCGAGCGCTGGGGGAACGAGGTTCTCGAGCGTGCGGCGTCGGTGTTCGTGGGCTCGGCTCACATCCGCGAGGTGCTCGAGGACGTGTGCGGCCACGTCGACCGCGTGCACGAGGTGCCGCCGGGCGTCGACATCGACGAGTGGCGCCCTCAGTCTCATGAGGACGCGCTCAAAGGGCTTATCGCCGAAGCCAAGCTCGATCCAACGAACCCCGGCAACGCGAACCAGCGTCTCCCCGACGAGGGGAACGCCGAGCGTCTGTCCGGCTTCCTCGCGGGAGAGAAGCCCACGGTCGTCTACTTCGGGAAGCTCCTCTACAACAAGGGAATCCACGTGTTGCTGGAGGCGCTCGCGGGACTCGACGTGCGTGCGGTCGTCGTCGGCTTCGGCGACTACCGGGCGGAGCTGGAGCGGCTCGCAGATCCCGAGCAGGCGCTCTTCACCGGACCGCTCGACCATCGCCACCTCGTCCACTTGCTCGCACTCGCGGACGTGTGCGTCGTTCCGTCGATCTTCCCCGAGGCGTTCGGCATGGTCGCCGCCGAAGCGGCCGCCACGGGTTGCCCACCTCTCGTCGCGCGGCACTCGGGTCTCGCGGAGATCGCGGAGGGGCTCGAGGCCGAGTATCCGACTGAGCTGAGACACCTCACATCGTTCGTCACGGGTGATGTCGACGACCTCCGCTCGAAGCTCACCGGGCTCCTGTCGCTCTCTGATACCGAGCGTGACGAGATCGAGGCAGCGGCGCGTCGCGCGGCCGTCGAACGCTGGAGCTGGTCGACGGTCGCTGAGCGGCTCCTCCGGGCCGCCGTGCCAGACGATCCCGTGCCTCGTTGACGCGATCGCGTCGCTGGTGGATGATCGCGTCCAGGAGACCTTCATGCCGTCGAACAGAATCGCCGTCGGGATCGCAGCTGCGGTGGTTGCCGTAGGCGCGATTGTGGTCGCCGCATTTGCCCTCGTCCGTAACGAGGAGACCCCACCGAGCGGAGACCTGATCGCGTACGGCTGCCGCGAGCCGAAGAACGTGTGGTACGCGGTGTGCGTGATTCGGCAAGACGGAACGGATCGCAAGCGTCTCACGACCCGTCTCCCCGCAACCGGCTCCGCTTGGTCGCCCGATGGACGGCGGATCGCCTTCACGCGCCACCAGGAGGTCGGCGAGTCCACCGCGTTCACGGACGACGACGTGTTCGTCATGGACGCCGACGGTGACGGCGTGCGACAGCTGACGAAGGAGCGTCCGGGGTTCCACTCCGGGCAGCCGACGTGGTCGCCCGACGGTCGCGAGATCGCGTTCGTGCGCGGGCCTGCGCTCGCGGCGGGGATCGGACAGCCGGGCAGCCTCTTCATCATGGCCGCTGACGGCTCCGACGTTCGACGGTTGACCCGCGGTGCGCTCGACAGCGGGCCCGCGTGGTCGCCGGACGGACGCGAGATCGTGTTCAGCCGGGCGAAGGACTTCAACTCTCCGCGGGGCATCTGGGTCGTCGATGTGACCGGCGGAGAGCCACGCGAGCTCACGCACACGGCGGACTACTTCGACACGTTTCCCGCGTGGTCTCCCGACGGGACGCGGATCGCGTTCGCCCGCGCGATACCTCAGCAGAGCGAATTCGACGGCAAGTCTGCGATCTACGCGATGAACCGGGACGGCACCGGGCTCGAGCTCATCCTCCGGCATCAGCACTTCGCGCGCGCCCCGCTCGGGCTGGCCTGGTCTCCCGACGGGCGGACGATCGCGTACGAGACCTCGCCGACCATCGAGTGCACCGCGATCTCGCTCGTCGACATAGACAGTGGTGCGGTCCGCCCGCTGACGTCGTGCACGAGACCGTCGGAGTCGGCCGTCTCGCCAGCATGGCAGCCGGACGCAGGAGCAGGAGGGCCCTGACGCTTCAACTACTGTAGTGCGCCGATGGGTGACGAACAAGGTCTCTCGCCGGACGAGCTGATCGCGCAATCGCGCGCGCAGTTCGAGGCGACAACCGACTTCACGGTCGCGGTCGAGGAAGAGTTTGCGATTCTCGATCCGGAGTCGCTCGACCTCACGAATCGGTTCGAGGACGTCCAGGCGGCAGCCCGCGGCTCGTCGTTCGAGGAGCACCTCGTGGGCGAGCTGATCGCATCCGAGGTCGAGATCCGGACGGGGCGCCAGGCGACGTTCGGCGACATCCCCGCCGTTATGGCGGAGCGACGTGTGGAGCTCCGGGCGCTGGTCGAGCCGATGGGGCTCCTCCTCGGCGCGACGGGAACACACCCCTGGGCGGACTGGAAGAAGCAGCGCATCATCGACACGCCGCACTATCGGCGAAACGATGAGCTGCTCCGCTACGTCGTATGGCGCAACAACTCGTTTGGCCTGCACGTGCACGTCGCGATCAACGGGCCCGACCGGGCAATCGCCGTCGTGGCGGCGATGCGCAACTTCCTTCCGGAGCTCCTCGCGCTGTCGGCGAGCTCTCCGTTCGTCGAGAGCGTGAACACCGGTCTACACACGGCGCGGACGCAGATCTTCACGCGCTTCTTCCCCCGGTGCGGAGTTCCGGATGCGTTCTCGTCCTGGGACGAGTACGAGCGCTTCGTTCGCTTCCTCTACGACACGGGCTCGATCACGGAGCACACGCAGCTCTGGTGGAGCATCCGGCCGCATCTCGCGTTCCCCACTGTCGAGATCCGCGTGTGCGACGGGCAGCCCGATCTGGTCGAGGCGCAGTCGCTCGCGGCGTTTGCAGCGGCTCTGACTGCGCGTGTCGCGCGCGCCTACGACGAGGGTGCCCCGGTCGAGCCGCTCCCGCATCGGCTCATCGAGGAGAACTTCTGGCGGGCGATCCGCTGGGGGCTCTCTCGAGGAGCTCATCGAGTGGGTGCTGCCGGTGGCCGAAGAGATCCGCGCCGCTCCGTACCTCGCAGTCCCAGAGCGGAATGCCGCCGAGCGCCAGATCGAGCGCTTCGAGGACGGGGCGACGCTCGAAGAGATCTACGCGGAACAGGTGCGCGCGACGGAGACGATAGGTGGCTGAGAGCGAGCAGCCGCCGACCGAGGAGGAGCTCCGCGAGGCGCTCGACCGGGTCGGTGTCGCCGACGTCCTCCTGCAGGCGCTCTCGGCAACCGCTTCGCTCGGGTTCCGGCGAGTCTCGCAGGAGACGCGCGATCTCGTGCAGGCGCGCCTGGCGATCGAGGCGCTCCGCGCGCTCGAACCCGTGCTCAGGGAGGGCGGCGTCGATGAGGCGGTCGTCCGCGACCTGGAGCAGGCGCGCGCAAACCTGCAGCTCGCGTACGCGAGGGCCGTCGAGGAGAGCGCCGCACCCTGACGTCGGCGACCCGGCGCCGCGCTCTTGGGCAGCGCAATCAGATCTGCTCTCCGGGCCCCGCCTCGACCTCCACGTTGGGCGTGACAAATGACTCAAGAACCGTCAGAGGGCGGACGATAAGCATTCAATGACTGCGCGACTGTCTCGCGGCGTCCGCGGTGGCTCAGTCCCCCTGCTGTTTCTGTGTCTCATCGTCTTCGGCTACGTCCTCGTCCATGTGGCCTATACGCAGTTCGGGTTCGGTCAGGGGCACGACGAGCTCATGACCGCGTGGCTTTACAACGTCGCACTCGTCGCCGCGGCGGCGATACCGTTGCTGCAGGCAGTCCGGCGCCCGGCCGAACGTGCAGTGTTCGTCCTCTTCGGCCTGGCGATCCTCGCGTGGGCCCTCGGCAACATCTACTGGCAACTCGCGCTCTCGGATCTCGAGAGCGCGCCGTTCCCGTCCCTCGCCGACGCAGGCTGGCTGGCGTTCTACCCCCTGGCGTACGTGGCGCTCGTGCTCGTCATCAAAGGAAGGGTGACGTCCTTCCTGCCGAGCGTCTGGCTGGATGGGTTGATCTCCGTTCTCGCGAGCGCAGCGTTCGTCGTCGCATTCGTGATCGGCCCCGTCCTGGCGGGCGTCGGCGGGTCACTCTCGGCGGTTGCGACGAACGCCTCGTATCCGCTTGGCGACCTGCTTCTCGTGCTGCTCGTGCTGCTCACGGTCGCAGTCAGCGGCTGGCGACTCGATCGTCAAGTCGGCCTCCTCGCACTGGGTCTCGGAACGTTCGCGATCGCAGACAGCCTGTATCTGTACCGCGTTGCCGCCGGCACCTACGAGGTGGGCACGGTTCTCGACTCGTTATGGCTAATCGGGATCGCGCTGCTCGCGTTCAGCTCCTTGCTCGAGCCTCGTTCGGGCGCGATGTGGCGATACGAAGGCTGGTCGGTCGTGCTCGTCCCGGCGATCTTCGCCGTCGCGGCTCTCGGCTTGCTCGCGTACGCCTCCTTGACATCGGTCCCCGTTGCCGCTCCGCTGCTCGCAGTCGCTGCCGTGCTCGTCGCGTTCGTCCGAGCGGGTCTTACCTTTCGTGACGTGCGCCTGCTCGCCGACGCACGTCGTCAGGCCATGACCGACGTGCTGACAGGTCTCTTCAACCGGCGCTGGCTGTTTCAGGAGATCGACCGACTCCTCGGCGCGACCGACTCTCCGCGGGCTGCCCTGATGATCGTCGACCTCAACGGCTTCAAGGAGCTGAACGACACGCTCGGCCATCAAACGGGCGATGCTGTCCTCAAGATGGTGGGCCAACGCCTTCTGGACGCGGTGCGCGGGCTCGGCCAGCTTGCCCGACTCGGAGGCGACGAGTTCGCCGTCCTCTCCGCCGACATCGCTTCCGTCGAAGAGTGTGCCGTACGCATCGAGCGCGGCCTCTCAGAGGGGTTCGTCGTCGGCGAGTTGACGCTCAGCGTGACCGCGAGCGCCGGAATCGCCGGCTGTCCCGAGCATGGCCTCGACAGCGTCGCTTTGCTGCGCTGTGCCGACATCGCGCTGTACGACGCCAAGCGACGTCGGCTGCTCACCGCCGTCTACGAACCGGCGAGCGACGAGCACACCGTGGACAGGCTCGCGCTCACGAGCGACCTCCGACGCGCGATCGCCGAGAACGAGCTCTACCTCGTGTACCAGCCGAAGGTGTCCCTCGCGAGCGGACAGGCAATCGGAGTCGAGGCGCTCCTGCGCTGGGCGCATCCCGAGCGAGGAGTCATTTTCCCCGGAGAGTTCATTCCGCTTGCAGACGCGGGCGGGCTGATGCGGCCCATGACCGGTGTCGTGCTGAGACTCGCGCTCGAGCAGGCTCGCACGTGGCTGAACGCCGGCACCGAGCTACCCGTCTCGGTGAACATCTCGGTCACCGATCTCATCGACATCATGTTCCCCAAGCTGATCGAGCGTCTTCTCGACGATCACGACGTGCCTTCGAGCATGCTCCAGCTCGAGATCACCGAGACGGAGCTGATGGTCGACTCCGATCGCGCAGAGGTGGCGGTCGAGCGCTTGACCGCGCTGGGCGTGCGCGTCGGCTTGGATGACTTCGGTATGGGTTACTCCTCGCTCAAGTATCTCCAGCAGCTGCGTCTGAGTGAGTTGAAGATTGATCACACATTCGTCAAGAACATGACCACGCGAGACAGCGATGCTGCGATCGTGCGCTGCGCGATCGAGATGGCGAGAGCGCTCGGTCTCACCGTGGTCGCCGAGGGAGTGGAGGACAGGCAAGCTGCCGCCATGCTCTCCGAGTTCGGGTGTGATGCCGCCCAGGGGTACGACATCGCTCACCCAATGTCGGTTACCGACCTGGAGCACTGGCTCGTCCAACGCCGAACCCTGGCCGCCTAGACACGCTGCGCACGCGCTCCTACGTGCGGACCGCGAGCCACGTGCCCGCTTGTGATACATAATCGGCCGCGCCGGGGCGACTCGGCGCTCACTTTGTGACGGGCGGAAGACCGGAGGATCATGGACTTTTTCGTTGACCACGCCGTTGGATTCGCGCTTGCCTGCGCGGCCGTGGCGGTTCTATACGGGGTGTATCTCACCTGGTGGCTGCTCAAGCAGCCGGCCGGGAACGAGAAGATGCAGGAGATCGCGCGCGCGATTCAGGAGGGCGCCGGGGCGTACCTGCGCAAGCAGTACACGGCAGTGGCGGTGGTCGCGATCGTCCCGTTCTTCCTGCTCGGCTTCTACAACGAGCTGGGCTGGGGCACTGCGTTCGGGTTTCTGATCGGGGCGCTCTTCTCGGCGGCCGCAGGCTTCATCGGCATGAACGTCGCTGTGCGCTCGAACGTCCGCACCGCGGAAGCCGCACGCGAGGGACTGCAGCCGGCGTTCAAGGTTGCGTTCCGCGCGGGCTCGGTTACCGGCCTCCTCGTGGTCGGGCTCGGGCTGCTCGGCGTCGCCGGCTACTACTGGGTGCTCACCGACTGGATCGGGAATACCCCCGAGTCGGCGGTGGACGACCTCATCGGGCTCGCTTTCGGCGGCTCGCTCATCTCGGTCTTTGCCCGTCTCGGCGGCGGCATCTACACGAAGGCCGCCGACGTCGGGGCCGACCTCGTCGGAAAGCTCGAGGCCGGGATCCCCGAGGACGATCCGCGCAACCCGGCGGTCATCGCGGACAACGTCGGCGACAACGTCGGCGACTGCGCCGGCATGGCGGCCGACCTCTTCGAGACCTACGCCGTCACTGCGGTCGCGGTGATGCTGCTCGGAATCGGGTTCGAGCAGGCCGACCTCTGGCTCTACCCCCTCGCCCTCGGCGGGATCTCGATTCTCTCGTCGATCATCGGGACGTTCTTCACGCGGGTCGGCAGCGGTAAGAACGCGATCATCAACGCCCTCTACCGCAGCGTGCTGGTCGCCACCGTCCTTTCCGCCGTCGGCTTCATCCCGGTGACGATGGCGTACGACGGAGGCGAGTTCGACTTCTGGAACCTCTACGGCTCGGCGCTCATCGGGCTCGCTGTGACGTTCCTGCTCGTCGCGATCACCGAGTACTACACCGGCACCCGCTGGAAGCCGGTGAAGGACATCGCGAGCGCGTCGCAGACCGGGCACGCAACGAACATCATCTCGGGCCTCGCCGTCGGGATGCAGGCCACGGCGCTCCCCGTGATCGTCATCGCAACCGGAGTCGTCGGCGCGTACTACGCCGCGGGCGAGAACCTCTACGGCATCGGGGTCGCGGTCATGGCGCAGCTCTCCATGGCCGGGCTCATCGTCGCTCTGGATGCGTACGGCCCGGTGACGGACAACGCCGGCGGAATCGCAGAGATGGCCAACCTCCCCGAGTCCGTGCGCGGGATCACGGATCCGCTCGACGCCGTCGGCAACACGACGAAGGCGGTGACGAAGGGCTATGCAATCGGTTCGGCCGGTCTCGCCGCCCTGATCCTCTTCGACGAGTACGGACGGGGACTCCGAGAAGGCGGTCTCGAATCGTTCTTCTCGCTCGACAACCCGTGGGTGATAGCCGGATTGTTCATCGGCGGGCTCATGCCCTTCCTGTTCGCGTCGCTCGCGATGCAGGCGGTCGGGCGAGTCGGCGGACAGGTCGTCGAGGAGGTACGCCGTCAGTTCCGCGAGAACCCGGGGATCATGGACTACACCGCCCGCCCGGACTACTCGCGCGCCATCTCGATCGTGACGGGCTCGGCGATCAAGGAGATGATGGCGCCGGCGCTCATCCCGGTGCTGATCCCGGTCATCGTCGGGATCATCAGCGTGGAGATGCTCGGCGGCCTCCTCATCGGGACGATCGTCACCGGGATCTTCCTCGCGATCGCGATGACCTCCGGCGGTGGCGCCTGGGACAACGCGAAGAAGACGATCGAGGACGGGCTCTACGGCGGCAAGGGCTCCGACGCCCACGCAGCCGCGATCACGGGCGACACGGTTGGCGATCCCTACAAGGACACCGCCGGCCCTGCGATCAACCCGATGATCAAGATCGCGAACATCGTCGCGATCCTGATCATCCCGCTCCTCATCTCGATCCACGGCTAAAACGGTTCTGAACATGACACGGCAAGGGGCGGTGTTAAGTCGCCCCTTGTGTCTTGCACGCGGCCGATGACGTGAATAGGATGCGGGCGTTCTCAGGGGCAGGCCCTGTGGTGGGCCGTCAAAGTCGAAAGGGGAGAGCTAAAGATGCGATTCAAACTTCCGAGAGCTGCGCTGTTTGCGCTGTTCGCCCTCGCAACCGTCATGGCGTTTGCCACACCGGGCGCGGTAGGTGCCGGAGCCGCCGACCAGCTGGTACCGACCGTCGATCCGGATTGGAACGTCCCGACCCCGCTTGGCGCTCGTGCCGGGGCGCTCAACGTGGTTGTGACGCTCGTCGACGCACCCCTCGCGGTCGCTGCGAAGAAGCAGGGCCTCTCACCGGGCCAACAGCGTCAGTACGTCAGCGGCCTCAACGCCAAACAAGACACGCTGAGTAGCCAGGCCAAGGGCGTCGGCGCACAGGAGCTTGCTCGCGTAAGCAAGGCGCTCAACGCGGTCGTCTTCTCCGTGAACTCCTCCAAGATCAAAGATCTCGAGTCGCTGCCAGGCATTGCCTCCGTTCGGCCGATCTCGGACTACCAGCTCGATCTGAACGAGACGGTGCCGTACATCGGGGCAGCTTCGGTTCAGAATTCCGGTGTCGACGGGACAGGGGTCCGCGTCGCCGTGCTCGATTCGGGCATCGATTACACACACAGGAGCTTCGGAGGTCCAGGAACTGCAGCCGCGTACGCAGCGGCGTACGGCGCAAACCTCGCCGATCCGAAGACGACGGCCAGAGATGGCCTCTTCCCGACCGCCAAGGTTCTCGAGGGCTTCGACTTCGTCGGTGAGGGTTGGCCGACCACGGCGCTTGCCCCCGACAACGACCCGATCGACTGCGGGCCGGCTGCGATCGCCGCTCCGTGCGCGGGCGGCCACGGCAGTCACGTATCCGACATCATCGCCGGAGTTGGGACCGGCCCCACCAACGACGGGGTCGCCCCCGGCGCGAAGCTGTACATGTTCAAGGTGTGCAGCGCCCGGTCGACGTCGTGCAGCGGCGTCGCTCTCCTGCAAGGCGTGGACGCTGCTCTCGATCCGAACAACGACGGTGACATCTCGGATCGCGCAGACGTCGTCAACCTGTCCCTCGGTTCCTCCTACGGCCAGAAGGAGGATGACCTCAGCGCGGCACTCGCGAACTCCGTGCTGGCGGGTTCAGTCGTCGTCGCGTCGGCAGGCAACGCCGCCGACCGGCCCTACATCACCGGCTCGCCGTCCTCGACGCCCGAGCTCATCAGCGTCGCGCAGACGCAGGTTCCTTCGGCGAAGCTCTTCAGGATCGTCACGCCTGCGTTCACGGCAGGCGGTGTGCACCAGGACTGGTCCGCCGCGCCGAGCCTCGTGTCCGGAGCGCTTGCGTACGACACAACTAGCGCCAGCACGCGGCGTGGTTGCACGAACGCGGGAGGCACGAACCCGTGGGTCGGGACTCCTCACGCCGGGAAGGTCCTTTTGATTGACCGTGGTACGTGCGCGGTGAGCCAGAAGGTTGCGAACGCGGCAAGCGCCGGTGCGGTCGCGGCAGTCATTGCGAACAATGCCTCCCAGGCTCCAGGCGATCTGCCCCCGAGCTTCTCGTTCGGAGGCCCCGGCCTTCCGCCATTGGCCATCTCCGGCTACACGATCACGCAGGCGGACGGCAATAGCTTCAAGGCGTTGTCGCTCGGCCAGACGGCGACGATCGATCCGGCGAGTGCCGCCTCGCTCGTCATGAACATGGTGGCCTCGTCGTCCCGCGGTCCGAGCTACAGCTTCAACGCGATCAAGCCGGATATCGGCGCTCCCGGGGCGTCGGTCTCCGCCGAGGCCGGCACAGGCACCGGCGGAACGGCCTTCGGCGGCACGTCGGGCGCTGCTCCGATGGTTGCCGGATCAGCCGCACTCCTGCTCGACAAGAACCCGAACCTGGCAGTGGGCGAGGTCAAGTCGCTGCTCATGAACACGGCAGAGACGAACATCGGCATCAACCCAGTCGGCCTGCCCGGCGTCCTTGCTCCGATCACGAGGATCGGGGGCGGTGAAGTCCGGGTTGACAAGGCCGCGGCCAGCGCGACGGCGGCGTGGGATGTCGACGGAAACGGCGCGAGCCTCTCATTCGGGTTCCATGCGATCGCCGGCAGCGCCGTGCTGCACAAGAAGGTCGCCGTTCGGAACTACGGGAGCTCGAGTAAGACCTACTCGATCACGCCGAGCTTCCGCTTCGCGAACGACGCGGCGAGCGGTGCCGTCACGGTTGACGTGCCGTCGAGCATCCAGGTGCCCGCAGGTGGCACGAAGCAGTTCGACGTGAAGCTCATGATCGACGCGAGCAAGTTGCCGACGTGGGATCTCAACGGCGGTAGCAGGGGCGGCGACGGCTTCCGGCTCCAAGGTGTCGAGTTCGACGGTTACGTCACGATCAACGGTGGCACGAACGACAACGTCCACGTGGCGTGGCACGTCCTCCCGCACAAGGCCGCGGAGGTCCGCGTCGACCGCAACACCGTTCCGCTCCAGAACGGCACTGGGTCGTTCGACCTGCGGAACCAGAGCGGTGTGCTCGACGGCGGCGTCGACGTCTTCTCGCTGACCGGCACGAGCGGCAGGATCCAGAAGGCCTTCCTGCCGCAGCCCGGTGACAACTTCGCGATCGTCGACCTGAGAGCCGTCGGTGTGCGACAGGTCGGATCGTTCATCCAGTTCGGGATCGACACCTACGGCGCGCGAGCGCACCCGAACTACCCGGCCGAGTTCGACATCTTCATCGATACGAACAGAGACGGGACCGACGACTTCGTGATCTTCAACCTCGAGAACGGCGGCTTTGCGGTATCAGGACAGAACGTCGTTGCGGCCGGTCCGCTACCAGCGGGTCCGTTCGGGGTGTCCTTCTTTACCGACGCTGACCTGAACTCGGGCAACGCCATCCTCACCGCACCGATGGCTGCGGTCGGGCTTACGGCGGGCACGAAGTTCGACTTCTCGGTGTTGTCGTGCGACAACTACTTCACCGGCTTCTGCACGGATGCCGTCGAAGGCATGACCTACACGCTCGGGACTCCGCGCTTCGCTCCGTCGGCGTCGACCTTGGCCGTTCCGAAGGGCGACCGGAGCACGCTCGGAATCACGAGCCCGACGGGAGGGGCCGCGGCCTCGCCCTCGCAGAGCGGGTTCCTCCTGATGTACCGCGACGCGGGCTACAGGGGCGGGAACGACCCGAGCCGGACCGAGGCTGAGGCAGTCAAGGTCAACGGCTAGCCCGAAAGGGCGAATTGCTGGTCAGAGAGGCCGCCCGAACGGGCGGCCTCTCGTCTGCTCACCTGTCGGGAGGCTCGGGCTCGCAGGCCACCTGGATCCCGGAGTGGAGCCGGGCGCGACTACCGCGAAATCCGAACGCGCGCACCGTGAACCGATGGCACCGCGGTAGCGACATCGTGAAGCGAGCTGTGAACGAGCCCGTCTTGGACGCGACAGCCGCTCGCGACCAGGTGCGTCCCGAGAGGAGCCAGACGACGACACGTTCGCGCGGCTCGAATCCCGTCCCGCGAACGACAAACGGCCTGAGATCGGCGACGTCGAGCGCCGGCGTTGCCGTTGTCTGGGCCCCCGCCGTACTCACGACGGCCGACGCCAGCAGGGCCACCAGGCTCGGGGAAAGCTTCATGCCGTCGAGTATGCGCCCGCGGAGCCCTGTGCGCGCCTTCCATACGGACTTCTTACGGTGCCGGTGGTCGGCGAAAGCCAGCCCCTCGTCGTTGTAGGCACTTGTAGGCTTCCCCGCCGTGCCCGGACGCCGCCGCAGGCGAGAGGTCGAGATGGAGCGGGTGCTCGGCACGCCGGCGCTCTTCGCGACCGCCTACGGCAACGTCGGCTCCTCGATCTACTACGCGCTCGGCCTCACGGCGGTCTACGCGCTCGGGCTCACGCCGCTCGTCTTCGTCGTGGCGGGGATCATCTTTGCGGCGACCGCTGCGACGTACGCCGAGGGAACCGTTCGCTATCCAGAAGCGGGCGGCTCGTCCAGCTTCGCCCGGCACGCGTTCAACGAGCTCGTCAGCTTCGGTGCTGCATGGGCGCAGCTGCTCGTCTACATCGTCACGGTCGCGACGTCCGCGTTCTTCGTCCCTCACTACCTGTCGATCTTCTGGGAGCCGCTCAAGGACAACCCGTGGGACATCGTCGGCGGTGCCGTGGTAATCGTCGTGCTCGTTGCGCTGAACGTCGTCGGCGTGCAAGAGGCGGCGAAGCTTTCCGTGACCCTGGCGGTCATCGACCTCGCGACGCAGATCCTGCTCGTAGGAGTCGGATTCGCGCTCGTCTTCAACCCCGATGTCCTCGTCGAGAACATCCATTGGGGAATCGCTCCCACGTGGTCGAACTTCGCGATCTCGATCCCGATCGCCATGCTCGCGTACACGGGGGTCGAGACCGTCTCGAACCTCGCCGAGGAGGCCCGCGATCCCGTGCGGACCGTCCCCAACGCGTACAAGCTCGTGGCCGGCGCTGTCTTCGCCATCTACTTCACGTTGCCGCTGGTGGCGCTCTCGGCGCTCCCGGTCGAAGAGATCAACGGCGAGCTCACGACACGGCTCGCGCTACCTCCGGAGGAAGGCGGGTACGCGAACGATCCCGTGCTCGGAGTCGTCGAGAACCTCGGGCTCACGGGACTCACGCTCGACGCAGCAGAGATCTACGTCGGCATCCTCGCGGCGACGATCCTCTTCATCGCGACGAACGCGGGCGTCATCGGCGCATCGCGGATCACGTATTCGATGGCGACGTACCGCCAGCTGCCGGAGCGGTTCCGGCGCCTGCACCCGCGGTTCAAGACGCCGACGCTTGCACTGGTCCTCTTCGCAGGCATCGCGCCGATTCTCGTGATCCTGCCGGGGGACGTGAACTTCGTCGGGACGCTCTACTCGTTCGGCGCCACGCTCTCGTTCACCATCGCTCACGTCTCGCTCGTCATGCTCCGCGCAACGAAGCCGGAGCGCGATCCGCTCTTCCGTTCGCGGCCGAACCTGAAGTTGGCCGGCATCGACTGGCCACTGTTCGCGATCTTCGGAAGCCTCGCGACGGGGGTCTCCTTCCTCGTCATCGTCGTTCAGAACGCCACGACGCGCTGGGTCGGGATCGGCTGGCTCGTGTTCGGGTTCGCGCTCTACGCCCTGTACCGGCGATTCCGGGTGAAGGCTCCCTTGGCGGAGACGGTCAAGGCGCCGCCCGCGTTCGGGCCGGCGCTCGCGCTCGAGTATCGAAGGCTCCTCGTTCCGGTCATCGCGGGTCAGCCGTCAGATGCT
>JAERMP010000203.1 GCA_016844515.1 Thermoleophilia bacterium
ATTTCCGGTCAAGCATCTAGAATGCCGCGATGCCCTCTGATAGAGCCGAAAACGGCGAATCTGCAGGGGTTTCGGTCGACGTAGAAGAGCTCTTCCGAATGCTTCGGGAGGAGGTTCGGCGTTCCGGAGCCGATCCCGGCGCCGGATCCGGGAGCGACGAGGAGCGCCGCGCAGCGCGCGCGGAGGCCGAGCGGCTGTGGCCGGTTTCCGCCGACCGCTCGCTGCGCTTGCGACCAGGTGTGCGCGGTGGGCTCGGGACTCCGGTCAAGGCCGTCCTCCGGAAGCTCATGCGCTGGTACGTGGAGCCGCTCGCGTATGACCAGCGCTCCTTCAACGCCGCATCGCTGCGCTTGCTCGACGATCTCCAAGAGCAGGTCGATCGCCTTCAGTCCGAGGTCGAGGCGCTCCGCGCCGAGCAGTCGTGAACGTCGCTGTCTTGCGGCCGCAGGTGCCGTTCGCCAGAGGTGGGGCCGAGATCTTTACCGACCGGCTCGTCGACGAGCTGCGCGCGCGCGGCCACGACGCGGATCTCGTCAGCGTTCCCTTCAAGTGGTACCCCGGCGCGCGCGTGCTCACGCAGGCGTTCCTGTGGCGGATGCTCGACCTCGACGAGGCGGACGGCAAGCGGATCGACGTCGTCGTCGCCACGAAGTTCCCGTCGTACCTCGTTCGACACCCCGACAAGCGCGTATGGCTCGTCCACCAGTTCCGCCAGGCGTACGACCTCGACGGTACCGAGTTGGGGCAGTTCGGCGACTCGCCCGAGGACCGCGCGATCCGCCGGAAAGTGCAGGCGCTCGATCGGGTCGCGCTCGGCGAGGCCACTCGGCTCTTCGCCATCTCTCGCAATGTCGCCGGTCGGCTCGAGACGTCCACGGGGCTCCAGGCCGAAGTCTTGCCCCATCCGCCGCAGGCGCTCGAGTTCCACTGCGATGGGTACGGCGACTTCATCCTCTCGGTGAATCGGCTCGACCGCGCGAAGCGGATCGACCTCCTGCTCGAAGCGGCGGCGCTCGACGCGGGGCTCCAGATCGTCATCGCGGGTGACGGGCCAGATCGCGAGCGGCTGGAGCAGATCGCGCGCGACCGCGGGCTCGCCGGCCGCGCCCGCTTTGCCGGTCGGGTCTCCGAGGAGGAGCTGGCCGACCTCTACGCCCGGTGTCTCGCCGTCTACTACGCGCCGGTGGACGAGGACTACGGGATGGTCCCGCTCGAAGCGTTCCTCTCGGAGAAGCCAGTTCTCACGACCACGGACGCGGGCGGTCCCCTGGAGGTCGTGACCGACGGCGCCACCGGGCTGGTTGTGTCCCCCGACGCAGGAGAGCTCGCCCGCGCGGCCGGGTGGCTCCGCGAGCATCGAGACGACGCAGCCTCTTTCGGCCGAGCAGGCCATGCAGTCGCCGCCGAAGTCACGTGGGATCGCGCTATCGGGAGGCTGCTGGCGTGAACGTCGCGTACTTCAGCCCGATGCCCCCGGAGCGGAGCGGCATCGCGGACTACAGCGCGCTCCTTCTTCCCGCGCTCGGCGAGCGGCTCGACGTCACGGTGGTGAAGCGCGGCCGCAAGAAGGCTTCGCGCGGATCCGACGTCTCGCTCTACCACGTCGGCAACAACCCGGATGCCCACGCGTGGATCGTCGACGCCCTACGCAAGGGGTCGGGTGTCGTCGTCCTCCACGACTACGTGCTCCACCATCTCGTAGCCGGGATGACGGTCGGTCGGCGCAACGGGCACGGCTACCTCGACGCGATGGAACGCGAGTACGGAGTCGTCGGCCGACTACTCGCCCACGGCGTCCTCGACAAGCGCATTCCCCCGCTCTGGGAGTCGCGTCCGGCGGACTTCCCGCTCGCCTCCTTCGTTCTCGACCACGCGACGGGCCTGATCGTCCACTCCCGCACCGTCTCCGAGCTCGCTCGTGCATCTGGCTTCACTGGCCCCGTCTGGGTGGTGCCGCATCCCGCGTGGCCGGTTCGCGAGATCGCACCCGTCCGGGTCGCGGCCGGCCCTGTCATCGGCTGCTTCGGGGTCGTGAACGCGAGCAAGCGCATTCCCGAGCTTCTCCGCGCGACGGCCACGGTGCGCGAGTCGCACCCCGACGTCACGCTCCTGCTCGTCGGCCCGACCTCGCCCGGGTTCGACCTCGAGCGCCGCCTGCAGCGGCTCGGGTTCGCGGAGGAAGGCCTCGTCCGCGAGGGGTGGGCGGACGAGGCACGGCTCTGGTCGCTCATGGCCGGATCTGACGTCGCCGTGAACCTTCGTCACCCCACGATGGGTGAGACCTCGGGAAGCGTGATCCGCGCGATGTCGCTCGGCAAGCCGCTCGTCGTGAGCGACGTGGGGTGGTTCTCGGAGCTTCCCGACGAGGTCGCGCTCAAGATCCCGACGGGGGACGACGAGGTGAAGGTGCTCTCGGCGGCGCTCGAGCTCCTCGTGACGCGAGCGGACGTGCGCGAGGCGATGGGCGCCGCCGGCATCGAACTCGCCCGCCGCGTGCACGACCTCGGTCGGGTCGCCGAGCTCTACGCAGCTGCGCTCGAGGAGGCTGCGGGGGGTGCCGCGGTCGCGGATGCGGTGCTGCGGGAGGTGAGCGAGGCCGCGGCGGAGGTCGGGATCTCGGGGGAAACGGCCGAGGCGAGGGAGATCGCCCGCCGGCTCGCCGAGGTCGAGCTTGGGTAGAGCTCTTCGTCGAGTCCCGGTCTGGGCCTGGCTCGCCGCGATCGTCGTCGGCTCTGCTGTCCTCCGGGCCGTCCTCGGTCGCGGGATCGTCGCCCCGTTCATCATGGTCGACGAGGTCATCTGGTCGGAGGTCGCTCGCGGCCTCGCCGATGCAGGTGAGCCCCTGCTGCGCGATCAGCCCGATCCGGGCTACAGCATCGTGTACCCGCTTCTCATCAGCCCGGTCTACGCCCTCTTCGAGAGCCTGCCCGACGCGTACGCGGGTGTGAAGGCGCTGAACGCCGTGGTCATGTCGCTCGCCGCAGTGCCCGCGTACTTCCTCGCGCGGCGGGTCCTGCGCGACGGGCTCGCCCTTCTTGCTGCGCTCCTCGCCGTCGCGCTTCCGTCGCTCGCCTACACGGGCACGGTCATGACCGAGAACGTCTTCTATCCGCTCTTCCTCGCCACCGTGCTCGTGCTCGTGCTCGCCCTCGAGCGGCCCACTGCCGGACGAGTCGTCGTCCTGTTCGCACTCCTGGCGCTCGCCTTCGCGACTCGCGTTCAGGCGGTTGCGTTGTTCCCGGCGGTTCTCCTTGCGCCGTTCGTGCTCGCCGTGTTCGAGCGACGAGGACTCAAGTCGACGGTTTCGCGGTTCCGGTGGCTCTACGGCGTCACCGCGGGCCTCGGCATCGCTGCGGTCGCCATGCAGCTCGTCGCCGGTCGCTCGCCGCAGGAGCTCCTCGGTGCCTACTCGCCAGTCGACGAAGTCGGATACGAGCTCGGTGAGGCTCTGCGGTATCTGTGGTGGCACGTCGCCGAGCTATCGCTCTACGTCCTCGTGATCCCACTTGCCGCGACCATCGTCCTCGTCGGCCGCGCTCGCTCGCTGGACGGGCGGCTCCAGGCGTTCCTCGCGGCATTGGTGTCGATAACGGTTTGTCTCGTTCCGGTCGTCGCCGTGTTCGCTTCCCGGTTCTCCTACCGGATCGAGGAGCGGAACCTCTTCTACGTGGCGCCTCTCTTCTGCGTCGCGCTGCTCGCCTGGGTAGAGATCGGGGCACCGCGCCCGCGCGTGCTTGCGACTGCCGCCGCCATTGTCTCGGCGTTGCTCGTGGTGGCCATCCCCTTCGATCGCTTCCTCACGACCTCGGCGATCACGGACACGCTGATGCTGCTGCCGCTCTGGTCGCTCCAGGATCGGATAGGGGAGAGTTGGATCACCCTCGCTGCTCTGGCGCTCGCCGCCGGCCTTGCCGCAGCGTTCCTCTTCGTGCCGCGCCGCTTCGCGATCGCTCTTCCGCTGCTCGTGCTCGGTCTCTGGGTTCTCGCGATCAGACCGATCTGGTGGGGCACGCACGGTTTCGAACGGTTCTCACGGGGAGCGCTCTTCCAGGGAATCCGCACGGCCGATCGCGACTGGGTGGATCGCACGTTGCCGCGAGACGAGCGGGCCGCGTTCCTCTGGACCGGCCGTACCGATCGGCTCACGGTGAACGAGACGGAGTTCTTCAACCGCGGCGTCGGTCCCGTCTACTACGTCACCGATCCGACCCCTGGAGGCCTGCCGGA
>JAERMP010000051.1 GCA_016844515.1 Thermoleophilia bacterium
AAGGGATCCAGACGCGCCGTCTCGATCTGGTCGAAGTCGAGACGGCCTCGGCATCGCCGTTCGCCGCATCCCTTCTCTTCGAGTACGTCGCCACGTACATGTACGAGGACGACACGCCCCCGGAGGAGCGGCGCGCGCAGGCGCTCTCCCTCGACCGCGAGCTCCTCCGCGAGCTGATGGGGATCGAGGAGCTTCGAGACCTTCTCGACGCCGGGGCAATCGAGGAGGTGGAGCGCTCGCTTCGGCGCACGCCGAGGAACGCGGACGAGCTCCACGACCTGCTCCGTCGCGCCGGGCCGCTCGTCGACGATGAGTACGACAGGGGATTCGCCGAGACGCTCGTTCGCGAGCGCCGCGCCATTCGCGTTCGCCTCGGCGACAGCGAGCTCTTCGCCGCCGTCGAGGACGCTGGTCTCGTCCGCGATGCGTTCGGGGTCGTGCCTCCTGGTGGCGTTCCTCAGGCATTTCTCGACTCGGTCGAGCGTCCGCTCCGCGCCGTGGTGCGCCGCTTCGCGAAGACACGGGGCCCGTTCTCGACTGCCGAGCTGGCGCAGCGGTTCGGGCTCGACCCCGGGGTCATCGACGCCGAGCTGGAAGCGCTCGAGCTGGAGGAGGAGCTCATTCGTGGTGAGCTTCGCCCGGGAGGCTCCGAGCGCGAGTGGTGCGATCCCGACGTCCTTCGGCGCATCCGACGCGCGACGCTTGCGGTGCTACGGCGCGAGGTCGAGCCCGCCGAGCAGGCGGCGTTCGGCAGGTTCCTCCCCTCGTGGCACGGGATCGGGCGACGCCAGACGCTGCACGAGGCGCTCGTACCGCTGCAAGGTGTCGCACTTCCGGTCTCGCTCTGGGAGAGGGACGTCCTTCCGCGTCGCGTGCCTGGCTACCGCGCCGCCGATCTGGATGCGCTGTGTGCGTCGGGCGAAGTGGTTTGGGTCGGCGCCGGGCTCGAGCGGGTGGCTGTGTACTTCCGCGAGGACGCGGCCGCACTCGGTCGGCCGACGGCAGAGCCGGCGCCCGACCGGGAGGAGCATGCGTCGGTTCGGTCTGCCCTCAGACAGGGGGCTCTCTTCTGGGCGGAGATGCTCGAGGCGAGCGATCTCGACGGCACCGAAGCGCTCTCTGCGCTTTGGGATCTCGTTTGGGCAGGTGAGGTGGTGAATGACTCGTGGGCGCCGTTGCGCGCTTCGCGGCGATTCGACGCACCTCGGCCAGACCGACGCGCCCGGCGGTTCGCCCGCTCCCGGGTGACGGTGCCGTCGCCGACCCAAGGCAGATGGTCGCTCGCCGCGCCCCTCTTCGCTGGCGAGCCAGACCGCCGCACCCTTGCCGAGCTCCTGCTCGAGCGACAGGGAATCGTCACGCGCGACGGCGTGCGGGGTGAGGGCATCCGCGGCGGCTATGGCGCGGTCTACTCGGAGCTTCGAGTGCTGGAGACGCTCGGCGTCTGCCGACGCGGATACTTCGTCGAAGGTCTCGGAGGAGCGCAGTTCGCGCTTCCGGGTGCCGTCGAACGCCTGCGCGAGCTTCGGTCGGCGGACGCTCGCGATCTCGAGCGAGAGGCGCTCGTGCTTGCTGCGTCGGACCCGGCGCAGCCGTACGGCGCCGCGATTCCCTGGCCACGCCGCTCCGGGTCCCGCGCCGCGCGAGTTGCCGGAGCGTGGGTCGTCCTGCTTGGTGGCGAGGCGGTGCTCTTCGTGGAGCGAGGCGGCCGGTCGCTCGTTCCGCTTCGAGAGCCTGATCCCGAGTGGCTTCGCCCGGCTCTCGCGGCTCTCGTGGAGCACGTGCGAGGCGGGGGAGCGAAGCGTCTCGCAGTCGAGCGGTTCGACAGCGTCCCGGTCGTCGAATCGGAAGCCATGGAGCTTCTGGTCGAGGCTGGGTTTCTCGCGGGCCCGCGCCGCGCCGTGCTGCGGCCGTAGGGTCGTCCGGGCGTGCGTGCACTCCAGCGCCTCTTGGTCGTGGTGGTTGCGCTACTGGGCTTCTCCGGATGCGGCGCGGGATACGGAGTAGACCGCGGTGACTACGTTGCCGCCAACGAGGCGATCCTGGCGGAACTGCCTATCTTCCCTGGCTCGACGCCAATAGAGGAGGCCTCGACCCCGTATCGCAGGACTGAGATCGGGCCCGTCGCCGGCTACGGCACTCGTAGGGTCTTCCAGCTACCGACGGCCGCGTCTGCAGCGGATGTCGCGGCGTTCTACACGGATCGACTCGGTGTGGGGTGGGCGCTCGTCGAGAGACTCGATGGCCTGGTCTTGAACTTCCGCCGCGGGAAGGCCCGTCTCTCGATCAACGTCGACAACTGGCGGGTTCACCAGTTCGAGATCTTCGTCGATCACGCGTCGTACGGGTAGGCGAAGAGGAGAGGTGGTCCCCGTCGCGTAACGGAAGACGTGCCCGTGCGCGCGCCTCACCTCTACCCGCTGCTTCGCGGATTCGTTCTCGGATCGTTCGTGGTGCTCGGGCGCGAGTTGGAGGAGGGTGGGGATCTCCCGTTCGCCTTCGAGGAGCACGTTCAGCGAGGCGGGCCCGCGCTGTACGAGCTGCGCCCGCTCGTTCGTGCGTTCATCGAGGAGCGCGAGCCGATGCTGCGAGCTCGCGAGGACGTTCGGCTCGCCGTCGAGGAGCTTCGCCGCGAGCCGGCCGCTTCGATCTTCGCTCATGCACACGCGGGTCCTAGGGCCACGGAGGACGAGGCGCTCTTCCGCACGGTGCTGCTCGGCCTCCTCATCGCGATGGCGGAGGCTTGCGGCGGCTTCGACTGGGACGACGACTCCTTCGAACGTGCCTACGCGTTGCTCGAGTCGTCGCTCTACGGGGAGCACCGCCGCTACACAGCGGTCGCGCCGCTCGCGGGGATCTCGCTCTCCAAGCCCGCCGAGCTCGCCCCGGGCATGGCCGTCCGGCCGTTTGCGGCCGGCGAGCTCTCGACTCACTGGCCCGAGTCCAGAGGGCTCCTTCCGAGAAGCTTCGGCCGGGAGCCGGACCGAAACTGCGTGCTCGAGTTTCGCCAGGAGCTGGATGCCGGAGAGGAACCGCGCGATGCCTCAGCCGAGATTGCCGACGCGGTCAGCGCGTTGCGCCTGACGACGTCCGCCGCGCTCGCCGCGGGCCCTGTCCTTTTCGAGACGCTCGACGGACGGCCGTTCGGGATCCAGCCCGTACTCCCGATAGCAGCGACCCAGCCGCCGGGCGAACCGTCGCGGCTTGACACATTCAGGACGCCGATCGCTGTCGAGGTGCTCGCTGCGCTCGGCGATGCAGACGGCGATCCCTCACTTGCGGAGGCGCTCGACCGCTGGGAGCTCTCGCTCTTCCAGAACGAACCGTTCCGCGGGGAGCAGGTTCGGGCGACGTTCGCGGCGCTCTTCGGTGAGACATGGCCCATGCGTTGTTGCGTCCTCCTGGCGGAGAACACAACAACGAGGGAGGAGCTACACGGCGAGCTCGTCGCGCTTGCTGGAGGCGGCGAGGCGAATGCGGTCACGCTCGACACGGCCCGGAAAGCACTCGTCGCGGTGCTGCGCTCGCGCGACCGCGTCGAGCTCGTGCACGACCTCGATCGGGAGCTGCTCGGGCTGCCGCGGCGCGCACCGCTGCGCGCCGCCGTTGTCTGACACCGACTCGGCTCGAAGGTGTTACCCACTCGTGCGTGAGCCGCGGCTACCGTCGACGCATGGAAGAGTCGCGAGCGGTGCTCGAGCGTCTCGAGCGGATCGGTGCGCTCGACCGGACGGGCGCGGCGCCGGTCGAGATTGTCGCCGAGCTCAGAGCCCTGCTCGAGGAGGCCACCGAGTGGTCGCGACTGGAAGGAGGTGATGCGGGAGAACGCGCCGTTGGAGAACTGCGATCGGCGCTGGCAGCTGACATGATCGCCGTGTGATCTCGCACTGGGACGACGTCAAGGCCTCGCGCGGAGAGCGCGGCCACATCGCGGGCACGTGGCGCAGCCTGACCGGCCGCTCGTCGCAGTCGGTAGGGGTAAAGCGGATCGAGGTCGATCCCGGGATGTGGTCGACGCCCCTTCACCTCGAGGGCGCCGAGGAGGAGATCTTCTACGTCCTCGCCGGGTCGGGGGTGTCCGTGCAGACCGACGGTGACGACACGCATGCGTACGAGGTGCGCGAGGGCGACTGCCTCGTGCACCTTCCTCTCGAGAACGCACACACGTTGCGGGCGGGTGACGAGCGGCTCGACGTGCTCGCCTTCGGGCAGCGCGTGTACGCGGGTGGTGTCACATGGCTACCACGAGCCGGCGTTGCATGGCTCGGTGCGACCTGGGCGCCGGTGGGTGCCGAAGACGATCATCCGTGGGCGCGCGAGGCCGCAGTCGGGCCGCCGGAGATCGACGAGCTCTCGCTGCGCTCCTCGAACGTCGTCAATGTCGACGACGTCGAGGCGGTCGAGCGCGAAGGCCCGACCGTCGGGAGGCGGACTCGCGACCTCGGGCGCGCCGCGGGCTCGGTGCGCACCGGCCTTCGCCACGCGGAGGTGCTTCGCGGCAAGCTCAACGCACCGCCGCACTGCCATTCGGCCGAGGAGGAGATCTTCGTGGTGCTCGACGGCGACGGCGAGCTGCTTCTCTGGGAGCCCGAGGGCGTGGTCGAACATCCCGTCGTGGCGGGTTCCGTTGTCACCAGACTGCCGGGCACGGGCGTCGCGCACGCGCTCCGAGGGGGCGCGCGTGGGATGACGCTGCTCATGTACGGGACGCGAGATCCGAACGACGTCTGCTTCTACCCACGATCGGGCAAGGTGTTCTTCACCGGCCTGGGCCTGATCACGCGGGTTGGCGAACGGATCGACTACTGGGACGGCGAGGATTGAGGCCAGTCCGCGGCTACCGTGCAGCACCGTGAAGGAGTTTCGCGCGGAGACGGGAAGGTGAAGCGGTCATGGCGCTGTCACGGATCCTGTCGCGGTCCTCATCGCGGGCCGAGCCTGCTGTCGACTCGGCAGCGGTCGAGGTCGAGGAGTCCTCGCCTCGCCTCCACGCTGTCCCGGCTCCCGGGCCCGCGCCCATCCCGCAAGGCGAGGGCGCTGTGATGGCGAACGTCATCGTGTTCGCGAACCAGAAGGGCGGTGTCGCGAAGACGACGACGACGCTGAACCTCGGCGTCGCACTGCGGGAGACGGGGAAGCGCGTTCTCGTCATCGACCTCGACCCGCAGGGCAACCTCACCATGAGCCAGGGGATGAACCCCGACGCCATCGAGCGGTCGATGTTCGACGTGCTCGTCCACCGAGTTCCGATCTCCGACGTGATCCACACCGTCGAGGTCGACATCGCCGTCGCGTCGATCGACCTCGCCGGGGCCGAGATGGCACTCTCGGCGTTGATCGGGCGCGAGCGTGCCCTCGAGAAGGCGCTCGTCGAGGTGCGCGACCGCTACGACTACATCCTGATCGACACCCCTCCCTCGCTCGGCCTGCTCACGATCAACGCCTTCGTCGCGGCCGATGGGGTCATCGTGCCCGTGCAGTGCGAGTACCTCTCGCTGCGCGGTCTCGTGCAGCTCGAGAACACGCTGGCGATGGTGCGCGAGAACCTCAATACGCGCGTTCACGTCCAGGGGATCGTTCCCACGATGTACGACGGCCGGACGCTGCACGCGCGCGAGGCGATCGAGATCCTCGAGGAGCACTTCGGCGACCTCGTCTACAAGACCCGCATCCGCAAGACCATTCGCTACGCGGAGGCCCCGGTGAAGGGAAGCTCGATTCTCCGCTACGAGCCGTCCGGCCCGGCGGCACAGGGCTACCGCGACCTCGCGAAGGAGGTGCTCGATGGCGCGAAAACGCGCGACGATGCGTGAAGGCCCGCTCTCAGAGCTCTTCCGCAAGACCGAGGCAGCGCAGCGCCAGCAGGATGCATCTGCCGAGAGCGAGCCCGCCGAGGAGCCCGCGCCCGACCCCCGCGCCCAGGCGGCTCTCGAGGAGACCGTCGAGCACGTGCATGACTTCGAGGAGTCGGCCGGCGAGCCGCCGGTCTCCCCTGCAGCGACCCCACCGGAGAACGAGGTTCCGTCCGAGGCGGCGGCTTCCAGGGCTGCGGCGCGTTACTTCCAGACCATGCTCGAGCCCGCGCCGCGTCTCCACCGTGTTCCGCCACCGAAGGGCGCCGCGTACATCGCGGCGATTCGCGTGGTCGGGGTTGGCGGTGCCGGCCTGAACGCGATCCACCGGATGATGGATGCCGGTATCGCGCAGGTCGACTTCGTCGCCGTGAACACGGATCTCCAGGCGCTCGCGGTCTCCGACGCGCCGACCAAGATCTCGATCGGCCAAGGCGTGACGCATGGGCTGGGCTCTGGAGCCGACCCCGGTGTCGGCCGCGAGTCGGCCGAGGAGGCCGTCGACCAGCTGAAAGCGGCACTGCGTGGCTCCGACATGGTTTTCGTCACGGCAGGGGAGGGAGGAGGCACCGGCACCGGCGCCGCGCCGGTCGTTGCTCGCATCGCGCGTGAGCTCGGCGCGCTCACCGTCGGGATCGTCACGACGCCGTTCCGCTTCGAAGGAACGCGGCGGCGCACGGCGGCAGAGCGCGGGGTCGAGGAGCTGCGAGCGGCGTGCGACACCGTCATCGTCATTCCGAACGACCGCCTGCTCGAGGTGCTCGACCGCTCGACCTCCATGGTCGACGCGTTCAAGATCGCCGACGATGTGCTGCGGCAGGGCGTGCAGGGCATCTGCGACCTGATCACGACTCCCGGGCTCATCAATCTCGACTTCGCCGATGTGCGCACGGTGATGCAGGATGCCGGCTCTGCGTTGATGGGTATCGGCTACTCGAGTGGTCCCGACCGCGCCCGCGAGGCCGCGGAGCGCGCGCTCGGCTCACCGCTGATCGACGCGGAGATCGTCAGCGCGCGCGGTATCCTGCTCTCGATCGCAGGCGGCGACGACCTCTCGCTGGTCGAGGTCCACGACGCGGCCGAGGTCGTTCGACAGACAGCGACGGACGAGACGAACATCATCTTCGGAGCCACGGTGGATCCGCGGCTGACCGGCCAGGTGTGGGTCACGGTCGTCGCGACGGGGCTCGGAGGCTCTCGACGGCGCGCTGCCCGGGCGGGCTTCGAGAACCCGTCCTACTCTTCCGCCTCGGAGCACGAGCTTCCCTCCTTCCTGAGCTCGGAGTAGGGGCGAGGCATGCCTCGCCCTCGACCGCGCGCCACGTCTGGGCGACGCAAGCATCGCTCCAACGGCGCCATCTGAGTCGACGTACCCTCCCGCAATGCGAGGCGCCATCGCAGCAGGACACCCTTTGACGGCTGAGGCAGGCGCGCGAGCCCTGCGCGAGGGCGGCAACGCGGTAGATGCGCTGCTCGCGGCGGCATTCACGGCATTCGTCACCGAGGGCCCGCTGACCGGCCCCACCGGGGGCGGGTTCCTGCTGGTGCACGAGCCGGGTGGGGAGACCACGGTGCTCGACTGCTTCTTCGGCGTCCCGGCGACACAGTTGGGAGAGATGGATGAGGTCCTGGTCGACTTCGGCGACTCGGGGACGCAGGTGTTCCACATCGGGCTCGGATCGGTCGCTGTCCCCGGATTGCTCGCGGGTCTGGAGGAAGCGCATCGGCGCTACGCGACGCAGGAGTGGGCTGAGCTCGTATCTCCAGCCGTCGACCTTGCGCGCGAGGGGTTCGTCCGTGACGAGCCGCGCGCATTCCTCCATCGGATTCTCGAGGGCGTGCTCCTACGGGAGGAGAGTGGCCGGCGGGTCTACGGCGATCCTGCGCGCGTGGTCACAGCCGATTTCGTCCCGACGCTCGAGCGTGTGCGGGACGCCGGCGCCTCGGCGGTTTGCGAGCTCCTTCCCGAGTTCGAGGAGGATCTCCGCACGTACCGCGTCGCTGCTCCCGCCCCGCTCGAGATCGACGCGTGCGGGTACCGGATCCTTTCGATGCCGAAGCCGTCACTCGGCGGGGCAGTGGTCGAGCGCGTTCTCGAGCTGCTCGATGCTGCGGCGGCGGAGCCCACCCTGGAGGACGAGGTGCGAGCCATTGCCGATGCGTACGGTTCTTCGGGCTCAGGCCCGCTGACGGGCACTACGCACGTCTCGGTCGTCGATGCGTCGGGTATGTCCGCGGCGCTGTCATCGACGCTGGGCTCCGGGTCAGGGGTCTTTCGCGGAGGAACGCAGCTGAACAACATGCTCGGGGAGCTCGACGTCATCGGGCCTGGCGAGCATCTTCCCGGCGAACGCCTCGCGAGCATGATGACGCCCACACTCGTGCTCGAGGACGGCCGCCCACGGCTCGTCATCGGCAGTGCCGGGTCGGTGCGGCTGGCGGGTGCAATTGCGCAGGTGACCTGGAGGATCCTTCGCGGCGCTCATGTCTCGGATGCGATCCGTGCTCCTCGCGTGCACGTGGACGGTGCGACCGTGCACCTCGAAGGAGGTTGGTCCGACGCGGAAGCTGCCGCTCTGCCCACGGATTGGGAGATCGTGCGCTGGGAGGGCATCAACCTCTTCTTCGGTGGGGTGCAGGCAGTCGAGAGGACCGCCGACGGAGAGCTCTTCGCTGCGGGCGATCCGCGGCGCGGAGGCGTCGGGCTGGTCGTCGAATGATCCGCGTCCGCCCAGCTGGGCCCGGCGACGCTGCGGCCCTCGTGGCGCTCGCGGAAGAGGTGGGCCGCGAGGACGGACGCTGGATCCTCGCCGCCGAGACCTGGCGTTCGGTCAGCGACGAGCGCAGATACCTGCGGACGGTCCAGCGCCATCCGGACGCCGCGGTGTTCGTGGCCGATGACGACGGCCGGATCGCCGCGCGGCTCTCGCTCTCGCGCGATCCTCACCCATCGAGCCGGCACGTCGCCGATCTCGGGTTGATGGTCGCCGAGCAGTACCGCAGGAGGGGGATCGGCAGGATGCTGCTCGACGACGCGGTCGCCTGGGCGCGTGTTTCGGGCATCCGCAAGCTCGAGCTCCACGTCTTTCCGTGGAACGAGCCCGCGATCGGTCTCTACGAGTCGTTCGGGTTCGAACGTGAGGGCTATCGCAAGGAGCACTACGCCCGCGCCGGCGAGTACGTCGATGCCATCCTGATGGCGTACTCGATCGCGGATAGATGACTGATGCCACGATCTCGCGCGTCCGGATGCGCGATCTGGCGCGTCGGGGCCGCTTCCGCCCGGGCGGAGGCCGTGAACCGGCCTCGCGCCGGGCGTGCGCTTCGCGACGGGAAAGCGACACCGAGGCGTCCAGCATCGCCGTCGCTTTCCCGTCGCGCCCCCGAGCGGCCAGCTCACGTCCCGGAGACGGCGATCTCATGGCATCAATCATCTAACGGCGCGTCGTAGGCCGTTCCGGCACTACGAGGTCGAAGAGAATCCGGTACGCAAGGCGGCCGCGAGCTCTCGGGCTGCGCCGGCGGAGGAGTAGGAAGAAGGTGTCGAGCAGCCGCATTGACGTCGGTGGTTTCGGCCCTACGGCTCGGTTCCGCGGATCGGCACTACCTGGGCGTCGATCTGCGGTGCCTGCTCGTCGGAGGAAAGTGGGCGCGCCTCGAGTCGTTGAAGTCGCCAGTCGATCCGGGAGGCGAGCCGCTCGAGCTGCGTGAGGACGGCCTCGCGGTTCTCACGCGCGGCGGTCTCGGTGTGCTCCATGCGGAGCTCGAGCGCGCGAACCTCCAGCCGGAACCTCCCCTCACCCGCGAGCGCCGATGCCGTGGCGACGGCGGCTCCGCGGCCGTCCTCGATTGAGTCGAGGCGATCGCCGAGCTCGTCGAAGCGCGCTTCGATGGACGACAGCTCGCTCGACCAGAACGCCGTCGTGCGCGCGAGCTCGGCACCTGCGGCGCCTCGGTCGCGAGCGACGGAGGTGAGCCGTTCAGTCAGATCGGTGACCCGTTGCCCGAGCTCACCCAGCTCGGATTCGAGCGTCGAAGATCCGACAGCCGTGCCAGGCATTGTCCCGATGGCGTCTCGGAGATCGGTGACGAGCTCGTCGACGGAAGTGCTCGCCTGCTCGAACCGGCGCCCGAGAGCCGCGATCTCACGCTCCTTCTCCTTGCTTGTCGCAACCGTGGTCTCGACGGCGGACCCGAGGGCCTCGAGCTGGTCGGAAAGCGTCTCGATCCTTGCACCGGCCTCTGCGACCTCACGCTCGAGCGGGACGAGAGCCTGCGCGCCGGATGCGCTCTCGATCGCCTCGACCCTGGTAACGGCTGCGCCGAGCGCCCGACGAAGCTCGACGACCGCGGAGTCGAGACGTGCCTGCCCGTCGTCGATGAAGGCTCGGAGCTCTGCTGTCTCCTGTCGCCGTCGGGCGAGATCCTGTGCGGTCATCGCGACGGCATCGGAGAGCGTGCCGACCTGCGACGCGAGCTCGTCCTCTCCTCGCGTCTTGCGCAGCTCGGCCAGATCTCGAGCGACCTGCGAGACCTCGACGTCGAAACGCCTGCGGAGAGCCGAGACGTCGCCGTCGCGCCCCGCGAGGCCCGCCGCCGTCGTGGCCACCGTCGCCGCCAGGGTG
>JAERMP010000204.1 GCA_016844515.1 Thermoleophilia bacterium
TTGAAATCGGAGTAAAAGGAGACACGTGGCTCGGGCGAGCGAGGGTAACGAGCAGCTGCTTTGCAGCTTCTGCGGGAAGAGTCAGCGTCAGGTCAAGAAACTGATCGCTGGACCCGGCGTCTACATCTGCGACGAGTGCATCGATCTCTGCAACGAGATCATCGACGAGGAGCTGACCTCTCCCGCCCAGCTCGACCTCGACAATCTCCCGAAGCCGCTCGACATCTACTCCGTCCTGAACGACTACGTCGTCTCGCAGGAGGAGTCGAAGCGCACGCTCGCGGTCGCGGTCTACAACCACTACAAGCGCGTGCGCATGGGCCTCGAGGACCCCGGGGACGTCGAGCTCCAGAAGTCGAACATCCTCCTGCTCGGACCGACAGGGTGCGGCAAGACGCTCCTCGCCCAGACCCTCGCCCGAATTCTCAACGTCCCCTTTGCCATTGCCGACGCCACTGCACTGACCGAGGCCGGCTATGTCGGCGAGGACGTCGAGAACATCCTCCTGAAGCTCATCCAGGCGGCCGACTTCGACATCAAGAAGGCGGAGACCGGGATCATCTACATCGACGAGGTCGACAAGATCGCGCGGAAGGCGGACAACCCGTCGATCACGCGCGACGTCTCGGGCGAGGGCGTGCAGCAGGCGCTGCTGAAGATCATCGAGGGCACCGTCGCCTCGGTGCCTCCGCAGGGTGGCCGCAAGCACCCGCACCAGGAGTTCCTCTCGATCGACACGACGAACATCCTCTTCATCTGCGGCGGCGCGTTCGCCGGCCTCGACAAGATCATCGAGCGCCGGATCGGCAAGAACCCGATCGGCTTCGGGGCCGACATCCGCTCGCGCAACTCCACGGAGAGCGCTGAGATGCTCACCCAGGTCATGCCCGAGGATCTGATGTCCTTCGGCCTGATCCCCGAGTTCGTCGGGCGCCTGCCGGTCGTCTCGGCGGTGCACCAGCTCACGCAGGAGGACCTCGTCGAGATCCTCACCGAGCCCAAGAACGCGCTCGTGCGCCAGTACCAGCGCTTCTTTGCCTACGACTCGATCGAGCTCGTCTTCACCGAGGACTCGCTGTCGGAGATCTCCGAGCACGCGCTGGCCCGCGAGACCGGCGCGCGCGGCCTCCGCTCGATCATCGAGCAGGCGCTGCTCGACGTGATGTTCGAGCTACCGTCGCGCACTGACGTCACGAAGTGTGTGATCACGAAGGAGACGATCTCCAAGGGCCAGAAGCCCACGCTCGTCACGAGCGCCGAGGGTGTCGTCGACGAGCTCGACGAGCTGGCGGAGGAGTCCGCGTAACGCCGGTCCGTCTCGCTGCGCTCGAAGACATCGACCCGGTGGTCGCGCTCGTAGCCGCGTCGCACCGTGAGGACGGTCGCGAGCTCGATGAGGAGGTCTTCCGATTGGCGCTCGCGGGAGCCGTGCTCTTCGTGGCCGAGGAGGACGGCCGGGTTGTCGGCAACCTCGGCCTTCATCCTGACGGCGCCGGCTCGGCGGCGCTCGGCATGAGCGTTGCGTCCTCGTGGCGTCGTCATGGGATCGGCACGGCGCTCCTCGAGTCCGCGGCAAGGTGGAGCCGCGAGGCCGGCCTCAGGGAGCTGCGGCTCGAGGTATGCGAGGCCAACAATCCTGCGGTGGAGCTGTATCGGAAGTTCGGCTTCGTCGAGACCACGCCACCGAGGCCAGGTGAGCGAGGCGCCGTGCTTACGATGGCTAAGGGCCTATAGGCAATTGCGTGTCTTCCACTCCGGACGTGTCTACGACTTCGCCGAAGGCTCCACGTAAGCGGGTCGTCGACGTCGGCGTTCCGCTCGTCGTCCGCGAGTGGGGCGACAGCGGTCGGCCAGTCGTCTTCTGGCCCGGGCTGACGCCGTTCGCGGCCCTTGCGTTGAACGAAGCCGGGCCCGTGTGGGCCGAGAAGTACGCACGGCGCGTGATCTCGATTTCGCCGCCGGGCGTTGAGACGCTGGCACTTCCATCCGAGGAGTACCGGCTATCGAGCCTTGCAACGCTCGTCGTCCAGCTCCTGGACACGCTCACCCTCGAACGCGTCGCTTTCGTCGGCTACTCCTGGGGCGCCTCGCTCGGTTGCCATCTCGCCGCCAGCTTTCCCGAGCGGCTCTCCGCCCTGGTCCTTCTCGATGCCGGCTACCAAAACGTCCCGGACGACGGAAAGGACCTCGAAACGAGAATCGAAGAGGCGCGGGCGGAGAGTTCCGGATTCGGGTTCTCGGGATGGGACGACTTTCTCGCCGCTGCCCGCGAAGGTCGCCCGCGCTGGAGTGCTGCGCTCGAGGAACGTTATGTCGCCGGAATGCGAGAGTCGGACGGTCGGATCGTGGTGGCCGCATCTCCCGACGCCGCGGCTGCCGCCATTCACGGCGTCATCTTGGAACCGCCGACCGCCCAGCTGTCGACGATCGGCAAGCTCGACCTGCCGGTCCTGTTGCTCCTGTCCTCGCAGCGAGGCGACACCGACGAGGGACGGGTCGCCGTCGAGCGTTTCCGGCAGTTGGTGCCGCAGGCGAGGGTGGAGCGGATCGACTCCGGTCATGACCTGCTCGCCGACCAGCCCGAGGAGACCATCCGAACGGTCGGTGAGTTCCTCGGCGAGCACAGTTGACGGGACGGCAGCCGGGTCGATATAGCTAGCCGCACTCTCCACGCGAAACAGGGGGCGCACATGGCCACGGCCGAATACGACACCAAGCGGGCGGAAGTGTTCGCCGGGCGAATGCTCGAGACGCTCAACAGTGCCGCGATCGCCGTCATGATCTCCGTCGGGCACCGGACGGGACTCTTCGACGCGCTTGCCGAGATGGACGCGGCAACGAGCCCTGAGCTCGCCGATGCTGCCGGCTTGAACGAGCGCTACGTGCGCGAATGGCTGGGCACGATGACGACGGGACGCGTCGTCGAGTACGAGCCCGCGACAGGGAAGTACCGGCTCCCGCCGGAGCATGCGAGCTGGCTCACTCGAGCGGCATCGCCGGACAACCTGGCCGTCACCGCTCAGTGGATCCCGACGCTCGCTGCCGTCGAAGACGACATCGTCGAGTGCTTCCACGAAGGAGGGGGCGTTCCGTACGAGCGCTTCGGCCGCTTTCACGACGTCATGGCCGAGGAGAGCGGTCAGACCGTGCTGTCGGTGCTCTTCACGCACATCCTTCCGCTCGTCGCGGGCGCCGAAGAGAGGCTCGAGGCCGGCATTGCGGCCATGGATCTCGGCTGCGGTCGCGGCAGGGCGCTGCTGATGCTCGCCGAGCGCTTCCCTTCGAGCTCGTTCGTCGGCTACGACCTTTCCAGGGACGCCATCGCGTACGCGAGCTCGCAGGCCGCAGAGCGCGGTCTCGAAAACGTTCGCTTCGAAGCACGCGACCTCAGCACCTTCGACGTCGACGCAGAGCCCGAGGCGTTCGAGCTCGTCATGACGTTTGACGCGGTGCACGACCAGGCCCGTCCGCTGGCCATGCTGCGGGGGATTCGCCGGTCGCTCACCTCGGACGCCGTCTACCTCATGCAGGACATCCAGGGATCGAGCTACGTCCACGAGAACATGGAGCACCCAGGCGGCCCGCTGCTCTACATGATCTCGTGCATGCACTGCATGACCGTTTCGCTGGCGCAGGGCGGCGACGGGCTCGGCGCGATGTGGGGCGAGGAGAAGGCGCGTGAGCTGCTCGCGGAGGCGGGGTTCACAACGGTCGACGTCCACCTGCTCGAGCACGACCCGTTCAACGCGTACTTCGTGGTGCGTCCCTGAAGTTCACGACTCGCCCTGAGCTGCGCGGCACCTTCGGGATGGTCGCGTCGACCCACTGGCTGGCCTCGCAAACGGGAATGGCCGTGCTCGAGCGCGGCGGGAATGCGTTCGATGCCGCTGTAGCGACCGGATTCGTGCTCCAGGTCGTCGAGCCGCACCTGAACGGACCTGGGGGAGAGGTGCCGGCTGTCTTCTGGTCGGCAGAGCGCGAGGAGCCGCTAGCGCTCTGCGGACAGGGCGTCGCACCGGCTGCGGCCACGATCGAGCGCTTCCATGGGCTCGGGCACGAGCTGATCCCGGGCACGGGTCTCCTTGCCGCGTGCGTCCCCGGCGCGTTCGGCGGTTGGCTGCTCCTCTTGCGCGAGTTCGGTACCTGGCGCCTCGAGGACGTGCTC
>JAERMP010000359.1 GCA_016844515.1 Thermoleophilia bacterium
TTGAGGCCGCAGAGCTCGAGCATCTGACCCGCGCCGATCTCACCTGGCGGGTTCTTGAAGACACTCCCGAATGTTCGCTTGTTAGTCGGCTGTGTTGCTTTCCGCCGAGCGACCAGGTCGGCCACTGTCTGTTTGATCTCACCCGGTGAGCCTGGCTCGAGACGGTACTCGACCCGAGCGACGACGTGTCCGGGAGAAAGTGACGAGTGCCGGTATGCAAGCCCGAGCTCAGAAGGAGCCAGCCAACCGTCGCCGTCAGCTGTGACGACGAGTGCGCGGATGAGGACATCCGACCAATCGCGGCCGTATGCGCCCGCGTTCATACGCACACCGCCGCCCGCCGTTCCCGGAATCGCACAGGCGAACTCGAGCCCGCCGAGACCGGCCTCTCGCGCGCGATGCAGGCACACCGCGTTCGTGGCTCCCCCACCCGCCGCGAGCAGCCCGTCTCGTGTCTCGACATCGGCGAGCTCCCCCTCGAGTGAGAGCACGAGCGCGTCGACACCCTCGTCGGCTGCCAGCACGTTCGAGCCAAGGCCGACGACGAGGATCTCCAGGCTTTCGCCCTCTGCGTAACGCAGTGCTTCCGAGAGCTCTGAAAGCGTCCTTGGCCGCGCGAGCGCACGGACGGGCCCTCCGGTCCCGATCGTCGTGAGCCGCGACAGCAAGACGTCGTGCTCGATCTTCACGGCTACCGCGGCAGCCCTTCGACGATCGCACGCGCGATCCGCCACGGCTCGCCGACGCCGAGCGTGACGACGACGTCGCCCGGCCTCGCCCAGGCGAGCGCGAGCGCACGGGCGTCGTCGAGTGTCGGAGCCCAGCCCCGGCGAACGCCTGGGGCTACGCTGTCCAGCACGAGCTTCCCCGTGACGCCGGGAATCGGTGGATCGCGCCCGTCGATCACATCGGTGACGACAGCCGCGTCGGCGAGCCCGAGCGCGGTCCCGAGCTCTTTGGAGAGTTGCCGCGTCCGCTCGTAGACGTGGGGCTGATACACGGCGATGAGGTGCCTCTCGGTGGCCTCGCGCGCAGTCCGGAGTGTCGCGGCAATCTCGGTGGGATTGTGCGCGTAGTCGTCGATCACGCGAACACCACCACGCTCGCCGACCAGCTCAAACCTTCGCCTCACCCCCGTGAAGCCAGCGATCGCGCGCTCTGCGCCGGGTCGCGCCACACCTGCGAGCTCGAGCGCCGCGAGTGCAGTGGCGGCGTTCTTCCGGTTGTGCTCACCCGTGCCGATCGAAGCCACTCGTCGAAGAATTCGGCTAGCTCGGACTCCGACGCGTACGTTGCGTGGTGGTCGAGCTCGACGTTCGTCACGACGGCGATCTCCGGCTGGAGAAGGGCAATCGAGCGGTCGGACTCGTCACCCTCGACAACGAGCCAGCCGATACCCGTGCCCGCGTTCCCGCCGAGCTGCGGGACCACCCCGCCTACGATCCAAGACGGATCCTCCCCGAGCTCCCGCAGGACGTACGCGATCATCGCGGCCGTCGTCGTCTTGCCGTGAGCGCCACCGACGACGATCGACCGACGGAGCGCGACGAGCTCGGCGAGGAACTCCGCCCGCGAACGTCCTTCTACCCGACCCGTGTGAGCGGTCGACACCACGACCTCGAAGCCGGCGGGAGGCGCCGGATCACCACCTACGTCTACCTCGATCTCGTTCAGGGCTTCGAGGAAGATCGTCTCGCGGGTCTCCCAGCCGCGCACCTCGGCGCCCCACGCACGGGAGAAGTTGGCGTACGCGGAGAGCCCGGCGCCGCCGATCCCGACGAAGTAGAGGTGACGGCCGGCTAGTGGCATTGAGCTCTCGTTCAAAGCGCCATCCGTCCGCCAAGTAACAGACTGTTACTTGGCACAATCGTTGTTCCGTTTCGACGCGAGCCCGACGAGCTCGTCGGCGATCGCGTCCGCGGCGTGCGGCCTGGCGAGCGTGTGCATGGCTTTCCTCATGCGGCCAAGGCGCTCGGCATCGCCGAGCAGCTCGGAAACGAGCTCATGGGCTTTCGACAGATCGCTTTGGTCGAGTGTGACCGCACCACCACCTCGTTCGAAGTGGTGCGCGTTGAGGGTCTGGTGGTCCGCGGTTGCATACGGGTACGGGACGAGGATCGATGGCGTCCCCGCGGCGGCGAGTTCCCAGACCGTGCCCCCCGCCCTCGAGATTGCGAGATCAGCGACCGCGAGCGCTTCGCCGAAGTGGTCGGTCGTCGGGAGCAGGACGTAGTCCGGACGCTTCACCTTCGGTCGTAGCGCCCCGTAGTCCCGAGCTCCGGAGAGGTGCAGAACCGCAGGCCCGTGCTCACCGAACGCTTGGACGGCGAACTCGTTCAACGCCTGCGCTCCGGTGAGGCCTCCGAACACGGCGACGACGGGGCCGTCGGCCGGAAGCCCGAATCGCGTGCGCCCGGCCTCGCGATCGGCACCGAGATGGGCAGCGGGGATCGGTCGCCCCGTCACCTCGTACTTCGCAGCATCCCGACCTACGATCGAGTACGCGAGGAACACCCTGCGCGCGAACGGCGCTGCGAGCCGGTTGGCGAGGCCGAGGTGGCGGCCGGAATTCCGCGCAGCCGTGCGGCGAGCACCATCGGCCCGGCGACGTAGCCCCCGGCACCCAGCACGACATCGGGACGGCGGCGAGCCAGAATGCCGTTGCAGGCCAGCGGCGCTCGTACGGCCTGCGCCACGGCGCGAACGAGGTCGAGGCCGATTCTCCGCGGAAACCCGGAGACCGAGAAGGTGTCGAGCTCGAAGCCCGCCTCAGGAACCAGATGCGACTCTACGCGGCCGCGCGACCCGGCGAACGTCACCGTCACCCCTCGCGCGCGCAGCGCTTCCGCTACCGCGAGCGCGGGCCGGACGTGCCCTGCTGTTCCGCCCGCTGCGATCAGACACGCGAGCTTGGACGACCGTTCCATTCACGGCGATGTTAAGGAGTATCCCCACCCCGGCGAGGAGTACCACGAGACTCGAGCCGCCGTAGGAGACGAACGGGAGCGGGATCCCGGTGAGCGGCGCGATCCCGAGGACGGCCGCGAGGTTGATCGCAGCCTGACCGCAGATGAGTGCCGTGAGGCCGGCTGCGAGGAGTTTTCCGAACGGGTCGCGGCAGCGGAGCGCGATGCGAAACCCCGCCACGGCGAAGACGGCGAACGCGCCGATCACGAGCGCGGAGCCGAAGAGCCCGAGCTCCTCGCCGATGACGGCGAAGATCATGTCGGTGTGCGCCTCCGGGAGGTATGAGATCTTGCCCACTCCCTCGCCCAGGCCTGCACCGGTGAAGCCTCCGGAGCCGATGCCGATCATCGCCTGCACGATCTGGAACCCCGAGCCCTGGGCGTCGCTCCAGGGATCGAGGAAGCTGAAGACCCGAGCGCGGCGATACGGCTCGACCCAGATCGCGAGCAGGCCCATCGCGGTCGCGAGAAACGATGCCGCCACCAGCAGCCGGATCGGCACGCCGGCGACCAGGAAGACGGCGAGCATCATCCCGCAGAGCGAGATCGTCGTTCCGAGGTCGGGCTCGAGCAGGATCAGGCCGCAGAAGATCGCCGTGAGCAGCCCGAGCGGCTTGACGAGC
>JAERMP010000205.1 GCA_016844515.1 Thermoleophilia bacterium
GCGTGCTCCTGCTTCCGCGTCGCCGCGAAGGCGCAGAACTTGCACTTCACACGGCAGACGTTCGTCTGGTTGACGTAGAGGTTCTGGACGAAATAGACCTCGTCCGACCCGCCCCGCACTCTCCGCGCCTCGTCGGCGAGCTCGCCGAGAGTCAGGAGGTCGTCGGACTCGAGGAGCGCGACCCCGTCCTCGAAATCGAGGCGCTCGCCGGCCTCGATCTTCTCGCGGATTCCCTCCAGGGTGCTCAGCTCGATTACGGCCACTACCGCTCCCGGTCGATGACGATGTGCGTGAGCGCCTCCAGCTCGGACTCACCCCGGAGGAATCCCCTCGCCTCCCTAGCGTAGTCGAGCGCCAGTTCTCTGGATCGTTCGAGCGCACTCGTCGCGGCGACCTGAACGAGTGCTCCCTCCTGCGGTCCGCCCATGAGTGCGCGCCGAACGATTTCATCCTCGCGGGCGGCGAGGATGAGCGGTAGCGTCGGCACCCCCTCTCGGAGATCGGCTCCCGGAATCTTGCCCGTCTCGATCGTCTCACCCACGCAGTCGAGGATGTCGTCGGCGATCTGGAACGCGATCCCGAGCGCGAGGCCGAACGCGCCTAAGCGTTCGTCTCGCGAACCGAGCAGGCATGCAGCCTCGAAGAGTCTCCCAGTCTTCAGCGCGATACGCTCGAGGTAGGCCTCGACGGGGGTCTCCGGATCGTGCAGTTGCTGTCGCTGCATCGCTTCGCCCCTCACGATCGCGAGGCACGCGCGAGCGAGGATGTCGACGCCCTCGAGATCACCGCTGTCCGCGAGCTCCCAGAACGCTCGGGAGAACAGGTAGTCACCGCCGGCGACAGCTGCCGACGCACCGTGCTCGTGCCAGGCCGACGAGCGTCCGCGCCGAAGCTCAGCCCCGTCGATCAGGTCGTCGTGGACGAGCGTGGCGACATGCGCCAGCTCAACTGCGACGCCCGCGCGCAACGCCACCTCGCGATCCGAGGACGTCAGATACACAAGGAGCGGCCGAAGCCGCTTGCCGCCAGCCGCGACAGCACTCCGGCCGACCGCCTCTACGAGTCCCGGATATCGCGCTACAGCCCGGTCGAGCCGCTCTTCGAGCTCCTCGAGGTACGGCCGCGCCTCTTGGAGCACCGCGTGCGCGCTCATCACGGCCGCACCGCAGTGTGCAGGGCGACGGTGCCGCCGCCGAGCAGTCGGTACCGCACGGCTTCGAACCCTGCGCGCTGCATGAGCGCGGAAAGATCCTCAGGACCGGGAAAGCGGCGCACGCTTGCCGGAAGGTACGTGTAGGCCTCTCCACCGGGCAGCACTCGACCGGCGAGCGGAACGAGCACGTCGAACCAGAGCCGGAAGAACGGACGAAGGACTCCGCGGGGACGCGTGATCTCGAGCACGGCCACCTTGCCTCCGGGCCGCAGCACTCGTGCGAGCTCGCGCATCCCGCCCTCGAGGTCCTCGAGGTTGCGGACGCCGAAGCCCACCGTTGCGCTGTCGAAGTCGGCGTCGGAGAACGGGAGAGCGAGCGCGTCACCCTGAACCCACTCGATCGTTCCCGACTTGCGACGCGCGCGCTCGAGCATGCGCGGAGAGAAGTCGAGCCCCACGACCCGCCCTCCACGACGCTCCGCCGCGACTGCGAGATCGCCCGTGCCACAGCACGCGTCGAGGACACGATCGCCCGGCCACACGACCTCGCCCACCGCGAGCCGGCGCCAGCGCTGGTCGAGGCCGGCTGTCATCACGCGGTTCATGAGGTCGTAGACCGGGGCGATGCGGTCGAACATCCCCCGGACGACGTCCGGTTCGAGCGTCCCTGACTCGTAGGTCATCGGCCGGTCTCCGGCCGATGAGCGTGGAGGGGCGTGGGGAACCGGGAGGTTCCCCACGCTCTCAAGAAGAAGGGGGTTCGTGGGGGAAACATGGTTTCCCCCACGAACGCGAGCCGAAGGCGAGCGTTCGTCATTTTTCGCCCCAGCGCTTCACGAGCGCGTTGTCGATCCCGATCTGATCGAGACACCGCGCGACGAGGAAGTCCACGAGATCGTCGATCGTCTCAGGAGCGGCGTAGAAGCCCGGCGCGGCGAAGAGGATCACGGCTCCCGCGTCGTTGAGCGTCGCGAGCCCCCGGAGGTGAATCGAAGACAGGGGCGTCTCACGCGGGACGAGCACGAGCTTGCGCCGTTCCTTCAACGCAACGGAGGCGGCACGATGGATGAGATTCTGCATCGCACCTGAGGCGAGCGTCCCGACCGTCGCCATCGAGCACGGGCAGATCACGTAGGCGTCGACCCGCGCCGATCCGCTGGCATACGGGCTGCTGAAGTCGTTCTCCCCGTAGACCGTGACCTGGGCGGCTGCGCTCCCCACGAACCGGTCGAGCACCTCCTCGCGTGAGAGCGACGGTTCGCCGTAGAGCTCGGTTGCGAGCACCTCGATCCCGGAGCGCGAGGCCGTGAGGCCGATCTCGCAGTCGACGGCTGCGAGGGCGCGGAGAAGGCGCTCGGCGTAAGGAGCGCCCGACGCTCCGGTGACGCCGAGGAAGACGCGCATGGCTGAAGACTACGTGGGGTCAGGTCTTGCAATCGTGCACAAGAAGCGGGTGCACGATTGCAAGACCTGACCCCGGGTTACGCTACTTGCCGCCCTTCGAGGCGGCCAGGAACTCGCCGAGCGCCGCGAGGTTCTCCTGCCTGAGGTAGGCGTACGAGCCCATCACGGTGTTGCCGAACGCCGCCGGGTTCGTCAGGTACTGGACGAAATACGACGCATCATTCGTCGCGCCGATCTCCGAGAGATCGGGCGCGCCGAGGCTCCCGGCGCCCTGTCCCAGGTAGGTATGGCAGTTCAGGCAGCCCGACTGCGCGAAGAGCTCTGCCCCCTTTACCGCCTCCGGGTTGTCCGCGAATCCCTGTTCCTCGGCCCAGGACGGAACCAGAAGGACCAGCTCGGAGCCGAGCGCCTCCTTCGCGGTGGCGCCCTTCCAGGTGAGGACGGCCATCGACAGGATCGTGAGCACAGCTGCGACCATCGCGACCGGCCGATGCATCGGCCTCCGCTCTCGACGCCGGTCGTAGAACGGCAGCCCGATCAGCAGCATCAGGCAGATCGTCGGAATGCCGACGGTCGCGATGAAGACCGTCTCCGGCCATTCGAAGATACGGAGGAGGTAGAAGAGGAAGTAGAAGTACCAATCGGGTCGCGGTACGAAGTTCGTCGTCCCCGGATCGGCGGGCTCCGTGTACCACGGGCCGAGAATCCCCGGCTTGACCCCGTCTGCGTCGTAGTACCAGATCACCGCAAGCGCGGTGATCACGCAGACGACGATGAGCGACATGACCGTGTCGTGGAAGATTGCCCGCGGGAAGAAGGGCTTTCCCTCCTTCTTGACGTCGTCCTTGTAGCGGGCGAAGTCCTCGCGGTTCAGCTCGCCGAGATCGCGCGCCATCAGTCCCCGCCTCCACTGCCACGAACAAGACCAGCCCGGGCGCCGGTCGGCTCGACGGGCGGCCGCTCGCGACCGGCCGCTTCGCTCGACCACGGCGGGGAAGAGACGCCGAGACGCGTGACGAGATAGATGTGCACGCCGATCAGCGCGATCAGGGCACCTGGGATCGCGAGCATGTGGAGCGCGTACCACTTGGCCAGCGTCTCCGATCCGATCTCCGGGCCGGTCGCGAGAAACTGTGCGAGCCAGGGACCGGCGAACGGCGCCGTCCCGTTGAGATTGATGCCGACGACCGTTGCCCAGTACGCGGTCTGGTCCCAGGGAAGGAGATAGCCGGTGAAGCCGCTGAGCATACCCATCACGAGGATCAGGACGCCGGTGATCCAGGTCAGCTCGCGCGGGTACTTGTAGGCGCCGAAGAGGAAGACCCGGCCCATGTGCAGGAAGAGCAGGATGATGAAGACGCTCGCGCCCCAGCGGTGCATGCCGCGCACGAGCCATCCCAGCGTGAGCTCGTTGGTGATTGCCTCGATCGAGCTGTACGCAACCGGCTTCCCGGTTTCGGGATTGATCGACGAGGACGGCTCGTAGTACATCGCGAGGATCACACCGGTCAGCGCCAGGACGATGAACGCGGTTAGCGCGGCCGAGCCGAGCGTCTGCGCCCAGCTGACGTCGCGCGGCACGTTGCGGAAGAGGA
>JAERMP010000052.1 GCA_016844515.1 Thermoleophilia bacterium
CCGTACCGATCGGCTCACGGTGAACGAGACGGAGTTCTTCAACCGCGGCGTCGGTCCCGTCTACTACGTCACCGATCCGACCCCTGGAGGCCTGCCGGAAACGCGCGTGCGGATCCATCCGAAGACAGGTCGTGTGACGCTTCCCGACGGCGCCGCAGTACGAGACCGGTTCCTGCTCGCCGACTCGTCGTTCGAGCCGGACGGGAAAGCGCTTGCGCGCGACAAGGGCTGGGGGGTGACGCTCTGGCGCGTGAACCCTCCACTTGTATCCGCAGTTCGGATCGACGGTCTCTATCCGAACGACACCTGGTCTGGGAAGACCGTGACGTACCTGCGCCGCCGGTGCGTTCGTGGGCACCTTGCCGTCTCGCTCTCGAGCGATCCGAGCCTCTTTGTCGAGCCCCAGACGGTGATCGCACGCTCGAACGGTGCCGTCGTCGGTCGCATTCGACTCCGGCCGGAGGGCCGAGCCGTGTTGAGCGTTCCGGTCTCGCCTGTTCCCGGGACGAGCGAATGCCGAGTCGTCTACACGGTGATGCCGACCGCAGTACCGGCTGAGGTCATCCCCGGCAACGCGGATCCGCGGGAGCTCGGCGCCCACTTCAATCGCTTCGTCTACAGGCCGGGAACGTGAGGATCGCCTTCGACGTGTCGCCGCTGTCCCATCCGCTGCTCGGGATCGGCAACTACATGCAGGGATCGCTCAAGGGCCTCGTCGACGCTGCGGCTGGCAAGCACGAGATCGTGGCGTTCGCGCCTACGAGCATTCGCGGTCCCGACCGCATCCGCGCGGCGCTAACGGGGATCGATGTCGAGCTGAGAACGTGGCGGCTGCCGTTCTCGCACGCGCTGCGAACGGGGTGGAGCATGGCTGCCCACCCCGCGGCGGAGCGGCTCATCGGCCGCCTAGACGTCCTGCACTTCAGCGACTGGATGTACCCGCCGCAACGCGGTGGGGTGAGGGCCACGACGATCCACGACCTCGTGCCGCTGCATCACCCCGAGTGGACGACGCCAAGGACGCGGTCGATGCACGGCCGCAAGTACCGAAACGCAGCCGAAACGTGTCACGTCGTGTTCGTCAACTCCGAGTTCACGGGGCGAGACGTGGTCGAGACGCTCGGTGTCTCGGCGGAGCGCGTTCGGGTCGCATGTCCGGCGGCCAAGGATGCGTTCCGGGCGGACGGCCCGTCAGCGGATCTGGGCGCTCCGTACGTCGTCACCGTAGCGACGCTCGAGCCGCGGAAGAATCTTCAGGTACTGGTCGAGGCCCATCGGCTGCTCGGTGGCGATGTCCTGCTCGCGATTGTGGGAGCGGAAGGGTGGGGAGAGCAACCGCTGCTCGACGATCCGCGAATTCGTCGGCTCGGGTACGTCTCCGACGAGGAGCTCGCCCGCCTCTATCGGGGCGCTGACGTCGCGGTTTACCCCTCTCGCTTCGAGGGATTCGGCATCCCCGTCATCGAGGCGATGGCCTGCGGTATCCCTGTCGTCGTCTCTTCCCACGAGTCGCTCGACGAGGCAAGCGGTCAGGCAGCCGTTCGGGCGGATCCCGACGACCCTGCCGCGATTGCGGCAGCGATCGAGCGCTCGCTCGCCGCGCGTGCGCAGCTAGTTCCCGCCGGGCTCGAGCACTCGCGGAGCTTCACCTGGCGCGCGGTCGGCGAGACCTTCTTGCGTGGATATGAAGAGGCTGCACGTTGATGAGGCTGGAAGAGGTGCTCCTCGTCGTGTTCCGGCCAGGGCCGGAGTTTCTCGTGCTGCTCCGGTCACCCGAGCGCCATGGCTACTGGAATCTCGTCGCGGGCGGTGTCGAGGAGGGAGAGGCGCCGATCGCAGCCGCGCGCCGTGAGCTGGACGAGGAGTCCGGCCTCGCTCAGCCCATTCGCTTCGAGTCGCTCCCCTTGGAGCTCGCGTACGTTCGGCCGGAAGGCTCGAAGGTCACGATGCACGCGTTCTTGGCCGAGGCGCCTTTCGGCTGGGAGCCGGTCCTCAATGAGGAGCACGTGGAGTACCGGTGGTGCTCGCTTGCCGACGCCGATGCTCTGCTTGCCTATCCAGAGCCGCGCGCAGCCGTGAGGTGCGTGGCCAGCCTTCTGGAACTGGGAGTGGCGTGAGAGTCGCGGTCGACACGTCGCCGCTCATCCAGACACGCGCCGGCACCGCACGTCACGTTCGCGGGCTCGTGGGCGCCCTGCGCGACCGATCCGACGTCGAGCTCGAGCTGGTCTCGTTCGGGGGTACGGGCCGTGCATCGAGCGTCCTGCGGGACGCCTTCTGGTACCCGGTCGGCCTGTCGCGGCGGACGCGAGGGATCGACCTTCTTCACTGCACGACGTTCCGCGGGCCCGCGGGTGGGCATGTTCCCACGGTACTGACGGTGCACGACCTCGCGATCCTTCGCTCTCCTGAGACATTTCCGCGCTGGCATCGCCTCTATGGGAGGGCTGGGCTCGTACGTGTGCTGCAGGCAGCAGATGCGATCGTCGCCGTCTCGGAGTTCACGAAGGCGGAGACTGTCGAGCTCGCCGGCGTCGACGCTGAGCGCATCCGAGTCATCCCGAACGCAGTCGACTCCGCGTTCAGTGCGGAGGGCCCCCGGGCGGACGGTGAGTACGTCCTCGCCGTCGCGACGCTCGAGCCGCGGAAGAACCTGAGCCGCGTGGTCGAAGCGGCGCGCACTGCCGGTGTCGAGCTGCGCGTGGTCGGGGCTCGCGGTTGGGGTGGAGTAGAGGTCCCCGGTTGGGTCGGCGAGATCCCGGACACCGAGCTCGCGGCGCTCTACCGAGGCGCTCGCTGCGTCGTGTACCCGTCGCTATACGAGGGCTTCGGGATCCCGGTGCTCGAGGCGATGGCATGCGGGACGCCGGTCGTCACGTCGCGTGGGACATCGACGGAGGAGGTTGCCGGCGGCGCAGCGGTCTTGGTCGATCCGCTGGACGTCACCGCGATTGCCGCCGGCATCGAGCAGGCCTTGGCGCGTCGAGACGCGCTGATTCCTCTTGGGCTCGCGCGAGCGAGCGAGTTCACGTGGGAGCACACCGCAGACTCCGTCGTGGAGCTGTGGAGAGCGCTCGCATGAGTGTCGTCGCGTTCGACGCCGACGTTCTCGGCCGCCACCGCACGGGCGACGAGACCTACGCGCTCAACCTGCTTCGCGAGCTCGGACCTCTGGCCGCCGAGGCCGGGATCCGGCTCGTCGCGATCACGCGTCGCCCCGACCTCGTTCCGGCCGGCGTCGAGCCACTCGAGCTCCCGGCGCGCTCTCAGGAGCTCCGCATGGCCTGGTCGCTGCCTCGGGCGCTACGCCGGCTTGGCGCCGACCTCTGCCACACGCAGTACGCCGTGCCGCTTCGTGCGCTCTGCCCTTGCGTCGTGACGGTCCACGACCTTTCGTTCGAGCGCGACCCGGAGCTCATGAGCCGGAAGGACCGTCTCGTGTTTCGCCGCATCGTGCCCGCCTCCGTGCGCAAGGCGAAGCGCGTCCTCACGGTGTCCGAACGCACGAAGGCTGATCTCGTCGAGCTCTACGGCGCTCCTCCAGAGAAGATCGTCGTCACTCCGAACGGCGTCGACCCGATCTTCCACGCACCCCGCCCGGGCGAAGAGACGCCAAGTTACAAGTTGTTACAAGCGGCGAAACCGCCTGCTGGCGGCGAATCGACGCCAAGCAACAACTTGTTACAAGGCGGGTACGTACTAACTGTCGGGGCCGTCCAGCGGCGAAAGAACCAGCTCGCGGCGCTCGACGCGGCTGGCACTGTGGGCCTTCCACTCGTCGTCGTGGGGCCGGAGAAGGATGCGTCGCTCGCCTCAGAGCTCCGTCGCCGGGGGGCGCGCCTCGAGGGGTATGTCGAGACGGATCGCCTCGCTGAGCTCTATCGCGGTGCCGCCTGTCTCGTGCAGTCGTCGCGGTACGAGGGCTTCGGGCTCCCGGTACTCGAGGCCATGGCGTCGGGCACGCCGGTGGTCGCCGTGCCCGATCCCGCGCTGCGTGAGGTCGCGGGAGACGCAGCAGTCTTCGTGGAGGAGGATCAGCTCGCGGACGGGATACGCCGGGCGATCGCGGAGCGCGACAGCCTTGCTGCGGCCGGTCTTCAGCGAGCCCAAGCCTTCAGCTGGCGCGCGGCAGCAGAGCGAACTCTGGCCGTCTACCGGGAGATACTCAACCCATGAAGGTGTCCGCTGTCGTCGTCTCCCATGGCCACGCGGTGGAACTCGAGCGCTCGCTACCCGCGCTCGCCCCACAGGTCGACGAGATCGTCGTCATCGCCAACGTGCCGGGCTCGGTCGCGCGGGTGCCCACCGGCGTACGCGTGCTGGAAAACCCACGGCCGCTCTCACTCTCGGCGAACGTCAACCTCGGAATCGCTTCGACGTCGGGCGAGTACGTCCTGAACGTGAACCCGGACGCGATCGCGGAGCCCGGGGCCGTTGCTGCGCTCGTCGCCTTCGCGGACTCTCACCCTCGGTGCGGCATCGCCGGGCCGCAAATGCGCTGGCCCGACGGGAGTTGGCAGCCGTCGCGGCGGCGCTTCCCGACCATCGGAGGAACGCTCGTCCGACGGACTCCACTTCGCCGACTACGGCCGCCGTACCAGACGCAGCGCGAGCACTACTCCCTCGATGACCGACCCACGGATCCTGCGCAGGCTGACTGGATGCTCGGCGCATTCCTCCTCATGCGGCGAGCGATGCTCGACGAGATCGGCGGCTGGGACGCGGGCTACCGGCACTACTGCGAGGACATCGACCTCTGCTATCGCGCGATGCAAGCCGGCTGGGAGCGCTGGTACGTCCCCGAGGCGATCGTGATGCACGACTACGCAGCGGTCATCGACAGGCGCTTCCTCTCGCGGCACACGCTCTGGCACGCACGCGGGATGGCTCGCTTCGTGCGCAAGCATCCCGAGCGTCTCCGCGCTTTATGAGCTCCAAGAGCGACCAGTACGCCCGGCAGGCCGGCGACTGGACGGAGAACGCTTACGTCGACGCAGTGGCCTATCTCGCGCACCGGGCGGATCTCATCGCGACGCTCGGGCCACGTCTCGAACCGGGCGAGGAGGTGCTCGACCTCGCGTGTGGGGATGCCGGTCTCGGTGAGCTGCTCGTTGCGCGGGGCTTCCGCTATCGCGGTGTCGACGCGACGCCCGAGATGGCCGCGGAAGCTCAGCGGCGGCTCGGCGATCGCGCTCCGGTCGAGATTGGCGACCTCAACGAGTACACCCCGCCGGACCGGGTCGCTGCGACGACCGTCTTCCGCGCGATCTACTACGCGCGCGACCGGCGAGCCTTCTTCGCTCATGTCGCAGCCTTCACGGAAAAGAAGCTGGTCCTCGATCTGAACCCGCGCCAGTACCGACTCGACGATGTGGTGGCCGACCTGCGAGCCGCAGGCTTCGATCGGGTGCAGCTCCGCCCGTTCTTCGTGCCTCAGACGGTCGCGCTCCCGCGCGTCGTGGCGACCGGCGCAAAGGCGCTCGAGCGTTCGGGACCGCTCGCGCGGCTCGCGCTCCGGTTTCGCTTCACCTACCTCGTCGCGGCGTCGCGGCAGTATTAGCCGGCGCAAGACCGCAATCCGCTAGCGCAGATTCCGGTCGCGCGAGGATCCCTGAAGGCGGCCGCTCCGCGGCCGCGGCGCCTTGCCTTTCACATCAAGCCGCTAATTGCCGAAGAGCGGCTGGAACCTCACGTCGAGCACTCCGCCGAGCTCGCGGCGGTCGCTGTTCGAGGGGTCGATGGCGTTCGGGGAGAACGTCGGCTCGATCTCCACCTCGACGCGCCACGGAACGCTCGGCGCGTTGAGCGAAACTCCGTCCGCCTTGCAGTCGGGTACGAGGAACCTCCTCGTTTCGGTCACACGCTCGATCGCGGGCTGTTTATCCGGCCCGATCCCCACCGGGCCGATCCGAACGGTTGCGGTGCCCGTGCCGCGGCGTGACGGCTTCGGGCACCAGCCGACCCGCGAGAGCTTGACCACGGCGAACCCCGGCCCGTCGCCCGAGACGTCATATCGGGTGTAGGCGGCCCGGGCAGTCTTCTCGCCGCTCGGAGCGACGATCCACCCGTCCGACTCGCGGCCGACCAACGCCTCCTGGAGCTTGATCGGCTTTCCGTCCAGCCGATAGAGCACGGCGTTCAGCCGCCGCTCGACGATGGGAGCCTGAAGCGCGACGCCGTTCACGGCGAGCGCATAGTCGGTGCCCGGAGGGGGCGTGAGCGTCCCGTCGGTGGCATCGAGGTCCGGAGTGAGAATCGGGGCGCCGACCCTGATCGCCGTTCCGTCGAGGCTCCACATCTTCCGGACGGAGGGGTTGAAGAACTCGGTGAGCCAGATGTTCGTGGGATCCGAGATCTGCTGTCCGAGAACCACTACCGAGCCGCCACCGGTTGCCTGCTCGACCCAGTCGTACGGCTTCGGGAGGTTTCGCGCGACCTGTTTCGAGAGAATCCTCTCGCCTTCCGCCGCGTACACCTGCGTCGTCATGCTCCACGCCACGACGGCGACGGCGGCCACGCCGGCGAGAACGCTGAACGCGAGCGACCCTCGGCGCAGGAGCCGGAGAGCGACGACAATCGCGACCGCCACGAGCGACAAGACGATCAGGGTGTCCTCGATCGTCTCCTCGGACCAGCCGAGCTCCCGGTTGGCGAAGGCGAGAATCGCGAGGCCGTGAGCCTCGTAGTACGGGTACTGGAGCACGATCGGAACTGCGTTGACGACGTAGATGGTCGCGACGGCCGCGACTGCGATGGCCCACGCTCTGCCGACGCCGCGCGTGAACGCGAGTGCGGTCCCCGCGAACAGGAGCGGAGCGAGGTAGATGACGTTTCGCTCGTAGACGTACGTCGCGAAGACCGTGGAGACGTATGCGCCCTTGATGCCTGCGTACCAGATGAACGCGCCGAGAGCGGCCGCGCTCGTGACCACGAAGGCGCGCGTCTCCGGGGTCCGCGGTTCCCCCTTCGGCCGGGCGAGGGCCGCGATCCCGACGATCAGCGGGAGGACGCCGATCCCGATCGCGAGCGCTCCGACGGCCCAACTCGCGTGCTCGAAGATCCGGTCCTTGTAGAGGAAGGTCGTGTTCCGCCACGAGGTCGAGGCATGGCCCATCGCCGCGGAGAATCCGAGCACGACTCCGAGGGTCAGCGTGACCGCGCCGACCCAATCCGAGCGACTCCAGCTCGAGCGCCACCGGCGCACAGGCGCGGACTCCCACGCGAGCCAAAGCAGCCCGAGAGCGAGCACGGCGAAGAGCACAGCCAGCTGGGTCCGCGTCCATGTAGCTGCCACGCACACCGCGCCTGCCGCTGCCAGGCGTCCCCAACTCGGCGCGGCAAGCATCCTCGCGATCAGCCACAGCGCGAGTGTCGCGAGCGGATACGCGAGCGGCTCCTCGACAAGGATCGAGGAGTACGCAAGAGCTGGGACGGCAGTCGCTGCTCCGGCGGCAGCCAGCGCGTACCAGCGTGTGACGACGAGCCGTGCGAGCCCGTATGCCGGGAACACGGTCGCCGTCATGGCGAGGACGAGCACGAGCTTGGCCGTGGCGTACGAAGCCGTGGCCGAGCCGAGCCACCAGACGGGCGCCAGCACGTAGGCGACGAATGTCGCGAAGCCGTACGGCTCGCCGCGCCGTGCCGGCTCTCCGGTCTCGGCGATCGCACGCGCGAGCTGCGTCAGCTCGAGCTCGTCGGTGAAGATCGTCGGCACCGGGTGCCGCGAGGCCTGCCAGGCGTAGAGAGCAGCAAGCCCGAAATACACGACGAGCAGCGGCACCGCCGATTGAAGGCGGGCGAGGAGATCCGGGCGGTCCGAGCCGCCCGACGTCGGCTCCGACGTCACGGCGCCGCAGCCTCGATGGACCCGGGGCTCGAGAACTCGACGTGTCGCCGCACGATCCGGCATGGGACACCGGCGGCCTCGGACGCGTGAACCACGGCGTCGAGGCGGTCTCGAGCCGCTGCGGGAATCGTCACGAGGACTTCCTCGGCACGCGTGGTCGCTATCGCGCGATCCGTCTCGTCGAGGCTGCCGACGACGCTGATACCGAGGATCCGCCGTCTGCGGACGCGAGGGTTGTCGTCGAGGAAGCCCACCACGCGCGCTTCCCTGCCTTCACGGAGCTCCCGCGCGAGTCCTCGCCCTGCGCGGCCTGCGCCGGCGATGAGGACCCGGCGGCGATGCCCGCGCCGCCCTTGCGCTTCCGGGAGGAGGCGCAGAGTGAGGCGAGAGGCACCGACGAGCAGCGTGCACAGGATCGCGTCGATGACGAAGATCTCGACGGCAGGGAACGATCCGATCGGGCGAAGTGCGATGAGGACGAGGTACGCGACCGCCGACGATCCGAGGCACCCGACGGCGATCGGGACGACGTCTCGCGCGGTCGCGTAACGCCAGACCCTCCGATACACGCCGAGAGCGACGAAGAAGACGTAGCGAGAGGCGAGGAGAATCGGGAGCGCGGAGAGGTACACCGAGCGCTCGAAGTCCGTTCCAGTTCCCTCGACGGCAAGCAGGTACGCGACGAGGAATGACGCGCAGATGAGCACGAAGTCGACGAACACCTCGAGCAGCCGCCGGGGCTCGAACACGATTGCTCGCCACAGCGATGGCTCCGGGCCCTCGACCCCGCGGCGAGAGCGCTCCTCGAGATCGCTCAGGAAGCTGCCGAACTGGACGAGCAGGACGAACGTCACGAGGACGCCTACCGCCGTCAGCCGGCCGTTGTCGAGGACGTTGTATGCGAGCGCGGTTGCGCCGATCGCCGACGCGATGATCGCCAGGAGGAGCACGGCCTTCGTCTCCGAGAGCCCGTAGTAGACGAGGCGGTGCGAAGTGTGGTCGCGCCCACCCTGCGTCACCGGGCGCTTTCCGACGAGCCGGGCGATCGTGACGAGAGTCGTGTCGAGGATCGGGATCGCGAGCACGAGCAGCGGGAGGAGGATGGTCGCAACGGTGGTTCCCGCGACCGTCCAGCTCGCCGCGAGCGCGAGGGAGGCAAGGCCGAAGCCGATCACCAGGCTCCCGGAGTCGCCCATGAACACGACGGCTCCACGACGGGGCCGCAGGTTGAAGGGGAGGAACCCTGCGCAGGCGAGGCCGAGGGCGAGCGCGAGGACGAGCACGGTCTCGTTCGCGTGCTCCGTCAGCGCGTCGATCGCGAAGTAGCCGCACGAGACGAGGGCCAGCGTCGCCGCCAGGCCGTCCATGTTGTCGAGGAGATTGAACGCGTTCGTGATCCCGACGAGCCAGAGGAGGCCGATCGCCCAGGCGAGCACGTCGTTGCCGACGATCTCGACGTTCAGGCCGCTCGCGAGCACGATGACCGCGGCCGCGATCTGCGCCGCAAGCTTGGCAACGGGGCTCAGATGCCTCAGGTCGTCGATCAGCCCAGCGACGAAGACGATCGTGACGCCGGCGAGGATCCCGGCGAGCTCTCCGCTCCACTCGACTGCGCCCACGGCAAGCGCCAGCAGAATCCCTCCGATGAAGCCCGCGAAGATGCCGACGCCGCCGAACGTCGGAGTCGGCTGCTCGTGCCAGCGCTCGTCGGTTGGGATGGCGACGAGGCGCCCGCCGGCCGGCGAGCGGAGGAGTGCCCAGAGAACCGCGACGGTGAGAGGGAACGCGGCGATCGCGACGATCGCATCCACAGCCTTGGAAGGGTAGAGCAGGCACCCGCGCTCCTCGGCCCGAGCCGCCCGGACGTTCGGGCAGCACGGCCCTTTCGGACATGTCCGTTTGGTCCAATTGACACAGCCGGGCATGTTTGGAATGAACAGCGCTGCCCAGTCAGATCCTTGGTAACTCCGCCGGCTGCGGCCTGCGGCAGGAGGTTGACGCGACTCTTGCGCTCGCCCTGGTACCCGTTCTCGCAACCGCGGCACCTGCGGCGCAGAGCGCTCCCTTAGCCGACATCCGGGCAACGCCAACTCGCGCGCGTTCCCGCGTACGGTGACGTGGTGGATGGCGTCAGGGAGATCGAGCCGCAGCAGCCGGGACACGCACCCCAGGCTAGGTCGAGCTGACCGCCACCGTCGTGATCGTCACACTCTCGGCACACGTGTTGGAATGCAAGACCTGACCCCGGTGTCCTGCGACCATCCCCTTCCCTCGAGTGTCCCCCATGAGCGATCGTCGCGGTTACTGCCGCTGGCCTTGGTGTCCGCTGCGGTTGCGCTCCTCGCTTCCGGCTGTGGAGGCCCTTCGGACGAGGAGCGCTTCGCCGAACAGGTCTGCGCGACGATCCTGCCCCGGGCGCAGGACGTACTCGAAGTTGGGGACGACGTAATTCATACGCGGGCTGCGCCCGGGCCTGA
>JAERMP010000206.1 GCA_016844515.1 Thermoleophilia bacterium
CGCTGGAGAAGATCGGTGACCAAGACGCGTGGGCCAATCTCGTGCTGGCCATCTGACGTCGCTCGAGGAACCTCGACCGGCAAGCGCCCGCCGCCAGAGCCTTCACAGGCTCAGGGTTGAGTAGAACCGCGAGCGCCCCGGGGCTCGTGATCTAGCTCACCGAGCCAGCGGGGCGCTCACTGCTCTCAGGCGCGGCTACTTGTTCTTGCCGTTGCCTTTCCCGTTGCCGTTCCCCTGGCCGTTGCCGTTTCCCTGGCCGGGCGGGGAGGCGCCGCCCAAGCCGGGCGGGGAAGCCGATCCGCCCTTCGACTTGGTCGACTTCTGCTTCTTCGGCTTCGGCGACGTCGCAGGCGCGACGTTCGCCTGAGCGGACGTTCCGCTCTCTGCCGACGGCGGATCCTTCTTCTTGGACTTGCCCTTCGCCGGCTTGCTCGTTTCCTGCCCACCGGCGGACGCATTCTTCGCGCCCTTTCCGCCCTTCGGCTTCTTCGTCTTACCGGTCGACGACAGCTCGGTGCTCTCGGTCGACTGCTTCTTCTTGCCCTTCTTGGCTTTCGCGGCACCCGCGGTACCAGCCGCCTGGGCGACCTCACACGGGCCCTCCGTGTCACCGTGGCGCAGGTGTGCAGGCCAGGCGTTCACGGAGATGCTGATCGTGTTCTTGCCCTTGTGACAGATCGTCACCTTCTTGCCGAACTGGTACTGCGCCCCCTGGCCGTACTGGTACTGGGCCAGGGCGATCGCCGACTGGGCCAGGCCGACACCGCCGAGCGCGGCGAACATGAGGACCGCGACGAACGACGAGACGCACGCCGCGATCAGCCTGTACCTCTGTTGCTTCTCCCTCACAGCCCCTCCTTCTTCGACGGCATTGCAGAGAGCCAGGGCGCCTGCGGCTGCGCCCCGGGTCGGTCCTCCTATCGGCGCTCGAGGTCGAGTACCTCATCCCCGAGAGGGTTCAATTCCCTCGCGCGAGTGATCGCCACCCTCGCTGCGGGACCTTCCGAGACGATCGCGAGGTCGAACCAGAGCCTCCACTCCTCCGGCGCCCGGCGGATCGCCTCTGCGAGCGACCGGCGCGCATCCTTGTCCTTACGCTCGGCGAGCTGCGCCTCGCCGAGGAGCTGCCAGGGCTCGTGTGACCACGGCGCCCACGCCCTCGCGCGGCGGGCCGCGGAGGCAGCGCCGGACGTGTCCCCACGCTCGAGCGCCATGACGCTCTCGGCGATCGAGCGGTTGCCGACGTGCGCGACGAGCGCGACGGCGATCGCGACGGCGGCTGCTGCGACGCCGACTCCGCGGCGCGACGCTGTCAGCTGCACGGGCGGCGCGGTACGAGCCTCGGCGACGAGAATCGCCGCGCACGCGAGCGCCGGGAGGACGAGCACCGGCAGCTCCCAGTCCCAGTCCACGGCCGCGTGGACGAGGAACGCCACGTAGGCCGCGGCCGCCGCGGGGACGAGCGACCCGTGGCGAGCACGACCGAGACCCGAGAGCGCCGCGCCAAGCGCGACTAGCAGGAGCGCGAGGCCGACAGGCCCGAGCTCGGCGAGCATCTCCAGGTAGAGGTTATGCGCGTCGCGGGCATTGTTCGCCGCCGGCCTCTCCTCGATCCAGCGGCGTTCGAAGCCTCCAGCGCCCTCCCCGAGCATGGGCGCGCGCTCGACCATCCGCGCAGCGACCCGCCAGTAGTCCGCACGCCCATGACCCGAGACGGAGAGAAGCCGTCGGTCGAGGGTGCCCGAGACCGGCGGCGGCTCCTGCCTGAACGCTTGCAGCGCACGATCCGCGGCTGCACCCGGTCCACCTTCTCGAGCAAAGGCTGCGAGCGCGAGTACAGACAGAGCGATCAGCGCCGCGACGCCGATGAGCCTCCCGCCCGGAAGCGGGATCCGGACTCGCCCCGCGACGCGGTGGAGCGCCCAGGCGACGATCCCGCCCAGGCAGATGAGAGCCGCAAGCTGCCAGGCCAGGCGCTGACCCTGCGCCTGCGCGGCGTCCAGGGGTTCGCCCGTCTTCGTGAGAGCCGGAGCGCTCGAGGCGAGGAGGACGCCCACGGCCGGGGCGAGCGCGAGGACGGCGAGCCTGGCCGCCGCCCGACGCTCGAGCGCAATCAGGACGAGGATTCCGGCGAGCAGCGCGAGGAGGGCGCCGCGACTGAACGTGAAGTAGAGGGCGACGGCGAGCGGGACGAGCGCGGCCCCTGCGAGCGCGCGCAACCTCGCGCTCCCGTGCAGCCCGAGTCCCGCGCCGAGCAGCAGGCCGAAGGCGAGGAGCAGCCCGAGCGCGTTCCAGTAGCCGATCGGCGCGGCGAGCTGGTATCCACCCGCCGGGTCGTACGGCCCGCCGACATGCCCGGGGAAGAGCCGCGTCGCGAGCGCGTACAGCGAGACGATCGTCGCGCCCGCGACGATCCCCGCGACGAGGGACGTGACGCGCTCCCGCGTCACGACGAGCATAAGCGCCGCCGCAGCCGCCGCGTAGAGCAGCCCTCGCTCCGCCTCTAGCACCGGCCATGCTGCCGCAGGCGACCAGGCGACGGACGCGAGCGCCCAGAGCGCCATCCCCGCGAGCCCCCCGACGAGTGCCAGAGACCGCCGATCGAGCGGTACATCGTCGGCCATGAGGGCCACGACGAGGACGACGAGCGCGAAGGCGAGGATCAGAACGCCGTGGTCGGCAGGCGGGTAGCCCCCGCTCGCGAAGGCGAGCGTGACGACTCCAACGGCGGCGGCGGCGCCCGTCCCGAACCTGCTGAGGGAGCTGACGCGGATACGAGAGGTATCGGCCGACGGGTCGGTGCACCTGAGCCGATCAGGACACAGCTCGGCGAAGCCGGCCGGCGGAGTGACGTAAGGAGGGCGGCCGGCGCTCGCGACCTCTTGCAGACACGAAATGCCCGCGTTCAAGAGCGAGGACGACGGCCGCTTCGCGTTCGGTCGGATTGCTCGACCGAGTCAACGAAGCTGAGTGCCATCACGGACGGTGCGACAGCTCACGCGACATGCAAGTGCGCGTTGCCGCCACGCGCATCTGCGTTACGCAGATGCGCGTTAAGCCCGACGGCTCGGCAATCCGGTACTCGCCCTTCCCATCCCTCGAGGCGAGCTCATCCTTCACGAGGGCCTCGACCGACGCAGCCAGAAGAAGTGCGCGCTGCAGCGTGTCCATGCACACATCGCACAGACGGGCGAACGCGGTCGCTCGCCGCTTCGGCCGCGGCAGGCGATTTGGTACTCGCCCGTCCCATCCCTGGAGACAAGCTCGTCCTTCACCAGGGCGTCGAGAGCCCGGTGCACGCTCGAGGCGGCCGGGAGCTTGCACCGAGGCCGACAGTCGCTTCTCGGAGCCATGCTCGAAACTGACATTGTGTAACTGCTATTCACAATGTAAACTCGATTACACAATGGAACTGCTCAAGGTCACAAGCGCGGGTCAGCTCTCGCTGCCGGCACGCATTCGGCGTCGGTGGGGAACGCGGCGCGTGGCGATCGAAGACCTCGGCGACAGCGTCGTCCTCCGGCCGATCCCCGACGATCCGATCGAGGCTGCAGGAGGCGCGTTGAAGGGACGGATTCCGTCGAGCGAGGCGGTTCGTGCACGCGCTCGCGAGGATGAGCGACGCGCCGCAGCGCGTCGCGTCGAGCGGCGGTGATCGCGCTCGACGCGTACGCGCTCGTCGCCTTCTTGGCCGACGAGCCGGCGCACGACGAGGTCAAGGCTCTCCTCCGAGAATCGTGCATCGTGACGATCGTCAATCTGGCCGAGTCGCTCGATGTGCTTGGACGCGTGTACGGGATCGACGAGGACGAGCTTCGCCGCCTCGTCGATCCACTCGTCGGTGACGCTCTCCGCGTGGACGCGCCTCCTGCGGAAGACGCTTGGATGGTCGCCTCGCTTAGACGGCGGTACTACGACCGCCGAGAACGAGAGCTGTCGCTCGCCGACTGCTTCCTCCTTGCCGCCGCGTCACGACTCGGCGCCTCAGTCGCAACCGCCGATCCGCCTGTCGCCTCGGCGGCCCGCGACGAGTCACTCGGGCTGATCGCTCTCCCGGACGGCTCCGGTCGCCGTCCCTAGACTTTCCGGCAGGGCAAGGTCGACCGCGTCCTCGAACGGCACCGCGCGGCCCTCCGT
>JAERMP010000207.1 GCA_016844515.1 Thermoleophilia bacterium
GCTGCGAAACGAGCGCTCATCGAGGAAGAAGAGCTCGACGTGCTTGCCCCAGCGGAACGTCCTGTAGAGGCCGTTCGCGGACGGCTTGGCGACCGGCGCGTAGTCGCGGAAAGCCTTGACGCCCGCCGCGTAGATGGCCGCACCGTTCTCCGCACGAGAGAAGTCGTTGATGAACTCGTGGTCGTCCCAGTGGCTGTAAAGGCCCGCGCTTTGGCGGAGAACGTGCAGCGTCGGCAGCGCGAGGCCCAGCTTGTACTTCTCCCACTTGGCGGGAACGGTCAGCGCCGGCTTCGTGCCGTTGATCTCGCTGTCCGAGTAGATCGTGTCGCCGAGATTGATATTGAAGTCGTTGCGCTCCGCCGCCATGCGCGCGTAGACCTCGAAGCGGTTGAAGCCCGGCTTGCCATTCGTGCCCTGCGTCGCGTCTGCATCGCCCGAGATAGCGAAGCGCACGTTGGCGGCGGAAGTCGGCAGCGGCGCCGTCTCGAAGCGTCCCACCGGACTCGTCGTCTCACCTTGGACGAAGAAGTACGTGTAGGTCGTCCCAGGTTGGAGTCCTCGAGCGACCCAGCTCACCGTGAGATCGCTTCTTCTAGTCGCAACGCCTGAATACACACGAAGGGGGAAGCTCCGGCCGGGGCGCCCCAGGTTGAGGCTCACCGACCCTGCCTTCGGAGTGCGCGTCCAAAGCACGGCTGAGGTCGACGTCACCTCGCCCGCGGCGACGCCGTAGCGGAAGCCGGGACTCGCCGCATCGGCGGATATGGCTGCAAGGGCGAGGACCGCGAGAGCTGCAGAGATGACGGCCCGACGCATCAACCCGAGCCTACGCCGCCGCCGGGGGGCGGTCAACGTCCTCATTGCGCTCCTCCTCGGCGAGGAAGCGGAAGAACCAGTACGCGAAGACCGCGAAGAAGACGATCGCCTGCTCGACCGCCATCAGCATGCCCGCCAGCTGCTGGTCCTCGAGCGGGTCGAGCCCCCACACGCGGTGATGAGCGTTGGCGTAGAAGTCGTAGATCGCACTCGGGACGAGCGCCATGACGAGCCCGATCGGGCTTCCGAGGACGAAGGCCGCGAAGACGTATCCGGCACGGGCTCCGGGCACGAGGCGGTGCGGCTCGTCCTGAAACACGCACCACCACAGCGCGAGTCCGGTGAGGAAGTAGAGCGCGTGCTCGAGGTGGAGGAGCGTGTTCGGATTCTCGAGCGCGGTGTCGTAGAGCCAGGGGAGGTGCCAGAGCATGTAGTTCGCGAGCCAGAGCGGGAGTGCGACTGCTGGGTGTGTGAGGGCTCGGATGGCTCTCGGTCGAGCGAGCCGGGCGGCGAGCGCCGGCGGGATCCCGAGAACGACGAGAAGCGGGGCCCACTCCGCGAGGACGACGTTCTGGAGCAGGTGAACCGTGAGCAGGAAGTGCATTCCGAGGGTGTGGATCGGCGTGACGCTGACGGCCAGGAGCAGCACCATCGCGGCGAGGAAGCACGCGATGCGCCAGCCGGGCGCCGGATAGCCGCGGAGGGCGAGAAAGTAGGCAGCCGTGAGAAGCGGGACGAGGACGAGCGCCTCCGGGTTCCACGACCACGCGTACGGATCCACGGCGCTACGCTACTTCGCGCCACGCGGGTGTAGCTCAATGGCAGAGCCCCAGACTTCCAATCTGGCAACGCGGGTTCGATTCCCGCCACCCGCTTACCGTCCGAAGCGCTCTCTATCTTGTTCTCTAGAGTGAAAACGATCGAGCCGCGAACAGGCACGTGAGTTGCGACGGGCGCGCGGTCTCCCGATCAAGGAGATCGCCAGGCTCGTCGGAGTTGCGCAATCCTCGGTCAGTGTCTGGGTGCGCGACGTCCCTCTTACTTCAGTGCAGATCGAGGCCCTCCGACAGAAGAACCCGGCGTACAACCGACAGCTCCGGGGTGCAAATCGGAACGCGGAGCGCGGGCGCGCTCGCCGGAGCGCGTATCAAGACGAAGGTCGCGCTCTGGCCCGGCGGGCAAACCCGCTTCACGTCGCGGGCGCGATGCTCTACTGGGCCGAGGGAGACAAACGCAGCAATTGCGCGAGACTCTCGAACTCAGACCCTGAGCTCGTGCGGCTCTTCGCTCATTTCTTGCGCACCGAGTTCGGCGTGTCAGACGAGCGGCTCCGCATCACATGCAACCTCTTCGCCGACCACGTAGAGCGGCAGTACGAGATCGAGCAGTTCTGGCTCGAGGTAGTTGAGCTGCCGCGTTCGTGCCTCTGCGCGTCGACTGTGAACACGTACTCGAAGTACAGCCAGAAAAAGCGGCGGAACAAGCTCCCGTACGGAACGGTCCGCGTCTGTGTCCATTCCACGCGGGTCGTACAGAGCATCTACGGCTCGATCCAGGAGTACGGCGGGTTCGAGCGTCCGCAATGGCTCGATTGACCGGATCGGCTACGGATCGACGAGCGCGGGATCCCCCGCAGCGACCCGACGCCGCCAGAGCTCCGCCGCAACGAGCTCCGCTACCCCGGTCTCGACGAGCAGCCCGATGTACGGGTCGTCACCTCCCGGGCGCGGGATGGCGAGCGTGGCGCCGGGCACGGAAGCGCCGACTGCGACCACCGGGAAGCCGCGCTTAACAGCCCATTCGAGCACTCCTGCATCAAAGCGCGAGCCGGGATAGAGCAGCGCGCAATAGCCCGGGCGCTTGCTCAGGTACACGTCGACGTGGAGCCAGTCGCCCGTCTCGGCTGCGTCCGCGGGAAGGCGAGGTCCCTCTCGGAGCATCAGTGCTGCCTGGAGCGCCGATGAGAGCCGCTCGGCGGGTGCGATCGTCGCGATCGTTCGCGCGCCGTCGACGAGCCCAACGACCTCGTCGAGCCATTGGCTGCGTCCCGCCCGAAGCTGTGCTCCAGCCTCGACGGCCGGACGGAGGTCGGAGGCTCGGCGACCGTCGCCGAGGAGCCGCCCGGCGAGAAGCAGGAGCACGGCGACGGTTGCCTGATACGTGAGGCACGCGACGCCGCCCTCCTCCTCACCGGCGAAGAGCGGGAGCACAGCGTCTGCGGAGGCTGCAAGCTCGCTCTGCGGGTCGTTCGTGATCGCGATGCACTCGCTCGTCCCACGATGCGCGCGGAGTGCTTCGACCGTCTCCGCTGTCTTGCCGGAGGCCGAGATCCCCACAGCGAGCGTCTCAGGCGAAGGCGGTGTCGGGCTCCCCGTCGAGGCGAGCTCGGCGAAGGCGTCGACCCCACGCGAGCGCAGGAGCGTCGCGGCGGCCACCGCAGCGAAGCGAGAGCTCCCCATCCCGATGAAGACCACGTGGCGGGAGCGGGAAGCCCGCTCCGTCAACGCCGAGAGCGGCGAGCTCGACCCCTCGTAGGCATCGAGGAACGCCTCGAGGCGTTCGGGCGCGACGAGGATGTCACGGAGGAAGCCGTCTGGGTTCACACGCTGTCCTCGAGCAAGGTCGGAAGCACGGTCCTCGGTGCGTACAGCCACTCAGGCAGCCAGCGCGATGCGTAGACGAGCTCCCGGAGCTCCTTCGCCACTTCGAGCGCGCGGAGCAGCTCCCGATCGACTGCGCCCATCTCCAATTCGTAGGCTGAAAGCCACGCCGCCCGGGCCTTCGACGACCACGCGCGCCAGTCGAACGACGGCTGGCGCCGTGCCGCCGCGCACCCGGCGTGGTCCAGAGAGAGTAAGAGCGACGCGAGATCGACGAGCGGGCTTCGCTCGCGCGATCGCTCGGCGAGCGGCAGGCTGGGGTCGCCCTCGAAGTCGATGACGACAAGGCCCCAGCTCGCGCGGAGAACCTGCCCGACGTGAAGGTCGCCGTGGATGCGCTGCAATCGTGCTCCCGCAAGGCGATCGAGCTTCGCCAGGCGCTCGTCGATCGCCGCCTCCAGCTCGACGAAGCCGGCATCCGCCAGCGCAGTCGCCGCTGCGGCGCGTTCCGTGCCAACGTCCTCGCCGCGGCCGAGTCGCATTCCGAGAGCTGCCGCAAGTTGACGGTGTAGCGCGGCCGCTACACGTCCGAGGTCGGCGGCTTCGCCAAGCGCATCGTCACCCGCAGCGAGTCGCGCGATCAATCCTTCCCAGCCCACGGGAACCCCGGCGACGTACTCCTCGACGAGACCAATCGTCATGCCGTCGTGGTCGAC
>JAERMP010000053.1 GCA_016844515.1 Thermoleophilia bacterium
GAGGTCGATCTCGCGCACGGCGCCGTTCAGCGCGATCTCGATCGAGGCGTCCAAGTCTCGCGGGATGCCGTACGTGCGGACGAAGTCCCAGCCCGTGCCTCGCGGAATCACGGCCAACTCGAACCCGTCTTGCTCGGCGACCCCGTTCACGACCTCGTTCACCGAGCCGTCGCCGCCGACGACGACGAGAAGCCCGGCTCCTCCACGGACCGCTTCTGCGGCGAGCGCGGCGAGTTGTCCCGGCTCTTCGGAGATGAGTGCGTCACCCGTGAGACCGAGCGCGGCCGCGCGATGGGCGATCTCGGGCCAGCGTTTTCCCGTCGAGCCTCCCGCGGAGGCCGGATTGACCAGAAAGACGGTGCGCCCGGCGCTTACGGGGTCAAGTCTTGCATCGTGCATTTTCGATGCACGATGCAAGACCTGACCCCTATGCCGTCGCTGTATCGAGCGCGATCCGCGTCATTCGGTCGACTGCCGCACGGAGCTCGTCGTCGGAGATCCGGACGAACTCACCCTCGACAACAATGTCGCTCACGGTGAGGAGGCAGCCGCCGTGCACTCCTCGCAGCGCAGCGACTGTGAACAGCGCGGCTGCTTCCATCTCGACCGCGAGAATGCCGCGCTTCGACCAGCGCTCGTACTGGCCCTCGTCCGGGTTGTAGAAGAGGTCGCTCGAGACGATCGGGCCGACGCGGAGCGCCTGGTCCGAGTGCTTGGCAACGTGCACGGCCTCGTGGATCAGCTCCCAGCTCGCGGTCGGGCAGTGCGGTTCACCGCCGACCAGATGTGTCGCCGTTGCGTCGGCCGGTACGGCGGAGATCGCGACGATGAGATCGCCCAGCGCGTGGTCGGGTTGGAGTCCACCGCAGGTCCCGACCCGCAGCAGCCGCGTGACGCCGAGCTGGATCAGCTCCTCGAAGACGATCGTGGCGCTCGGGCAGCCCATTCCGGTCCCCTGAACCGACACCGGCTTGCCCTCCCAGCGCCCTGTGTAGCCGAGCAGACCGCGCTCCGCGTTGACCTCGACGACCTCGGTTAGGAAGGTCTCCGCGATGTACTTCGCCCGCAGCGGGTCGCCGGGGAGAAGGCACGCCTCCGCGTAGTCGCCGGGTTCTGCGCGCAGGTGGATCGGCACGGGGGGAACCCTAGATGACTGATCGGTAATTGCCGTCGATCAAGGGGATGGCTGAGACCAAGCCGGGGACGTCGCCCGTCCGAGCGCGTATCGGGACATACGGGCGAGGATGGGCGGCGCCAGCCGGCGCCGTGTCTCAGCCACCATCCGCACGACGAGGAATTACCGATCAGCCATCTCGGGGCTTCCGCATCGGCTCGACGTATGGAACCGTCTCTAGAGTTTCCGAAGCTTGTCCGTGAAGGTCACCGAGCCGAAACATGACGAGATCCTGCGCTTCTGCGCGCAGGATCCCGTGGAGCGCGTGTTCCTCGAGGACGTCGCCCGGCGAGGGCTCGGCCGTTTCGTCGCGCGCGCCGAGGGCCGAGAGCTCCTCGCCCTCTGCCACATGGGAGTCAACGTCGTTCCTTCGGGTGACGGCTGCGGTGTGTTCGCCCGCGCTGTCGCCCGGGCCGCGCCGCGAATGTTGATCGGAGAAGCGCGTGCGGTCTCGGAGTTGTGGGAGGAGGTTCGGTCGCGTCTGCCGAGTCCGCGCGAGGATCGTCCTGGGCAGCCCGTGTTCGTCATCGGGGAGTCCCCGGCGCCGGGAGATACGGGCCTGCGCGCCGCGACCCTCGAGGATCTCGAGCTCCTCATGCCTGCGTGCGCGGCGGCCCATGAGCAGGAGCTCGGCATCGATCCCATCCGACGCGATCCCGAGGGCTTCCGTTGGCGAACCCGCAGTCAGATCGAGGAGGGACGGTCGTGGCTCTGGATCGAGGACGGGGTCATCCTCTTCAAGGCCGAAGCCTCGGCGTGGACGCCCGAGGCGGTGCAGCTCCAGCAGGTGTGGGTCGATCCGGTGGCTCGACGCGCAGGGCACGGAGCTCGCGGCCTCTCGGATCTCTGTCGCCTGCTCCTCGAGCGGGTACCGACCGTCTGCCTCTTCGTCCGGGCGGAGAACGAGCCTGCGATCCGCCTGTACGAGACGATCGGTATGAAGCATGTGCTCGACTACCGCTCGGTCCTCCTCTGACCCATGGAGCTCCTGCTACTCGCTCGCCACGGGTTCGCCCGCTCGAATCGCGATCGCATCGCGTCGTGTGCCATTCCTGGGGAGGGGTTGACGCCGGATGGGATCGAGCAAAGCCGGAACCTCGCCGCTCTGCTCGACGCCGACGAGATATCGCTCGGCATCGCCACGGAGCTCGCTCGGACCCAGGAGACGCTCGAGCTCGCGCTCGGCGTACGCGATGTGCCGCGTCTCGTCGTCGGCGACCTGAACGAGATCGACTTCGGATCGTACGCCGACGGCGCGCTCGACGAGTACCGCACCTGGGCCGCGTCTCAATCGCCCGCCGAGCCTGCGCCCGGGGATGGCGAGAGTCGCGCAGTCGCCGCGGGCCGGTTCGCGCGGGGTCTGCGCCGGCTGCTCGAGCGGCCTGAGCCCGTTGTGCTCCACGTCGGACATGCGCTCGCGCTCCGTTACACCGTCGATGCAGCTCAGGGGCTCGTGCCGGCTCCGCTCATCGCACCTGTCGAGCATGCGACTCCGTTCAGGTTGAGCGCGTTGCAGGTCGAGTCTGCGGCCGCGCTCCTGGAGGGGTGGAGCCGTTCGCCACGCTTCCGCTCGTAGGGGCGGCACAATGGGCGCATGACCAGCGCCCTCGCGACTCGCGTCGAAGCGACGATCCGTCGGTATGACTTGATCCCTTCCGCAGGCGAAGTCGTCTGTCTGGTGTCGGGCGGGCCGGACTCGACGTGCCTCTGGCACGTTCTCGGAGCGCTTGGCTATCGGGTTTCGGTCCTCCACGTGAATCACGGGCTGCGGGGGGAGGAGTCCGACGAAGACGCTCTCTTCTGCCGCGACACCATGGGAGCGGAGATCGTCGAGCCCGTAGGGGCCGGGCATGCCCGGCCCACGACCGAGTCCGACCTGCGGGAGATGCGGTACCGGCTCACCGAGGGGCGTGGTCTCCGAGCCACGGGCCACACCGCCTCCGACCAGGTCGAGACGATCCTCTACCGGCTCGTCTCGTCAGGCACGACGAAGGGGATCAAGGTGAAGCGGGAGGACGGCGTCGTTCGGCCGCTCTTGTCCGTGTGGAGGGAGGAGACGGAGGCGTACTGCCGCGAGCATGGGCTCGCCGTTCGGGTCGACTCGTCCAACGCCGACACGAAGCGCGGGCTCATCCGCGAGGAGATCCTGCCGCGACTACGCGAGCTCCATCCCGCGGCCGATGAAAATCTCCTGGCGCTCGCCGAGCAACGACCACGCCTGCCGAGGGCGCTCGAGAGGACGCTTGCCGCGCTCCTCGCATCGACCGACGGGACCAAGTCGGTCGACCTCGGAGGCGACATCCGCGCCGTGCGCGAGTACGACCAGGTTCGCCTCGAGGGGCGCGTGACATTTGGGCCCTGGCGGCTCGAGAGCACGCGGCCGGGGCTGTCCGTGCGCACGCGCCGTCCGGGCGATCGGCTCGCAGGCCGCAGGAAGAAGGTGCAGGATCTCTTCGTGGACGCCAAGGTGCCGAGGCTCGAGCGCGACGAGTGGCCGCTCGTCGTCTCCGGGAACGACGTAGTCTCGGTTCCGGGCATTGCCGACGCGCCTGGCTGGGAAGGCACCGTCAGGGCATGGAAAGATAAGGACGCATGACGCAGCTTGCTCGCGTTCCTCGGACGCCGTTCGCGGCGTTGGGCCGGAGGGCACAGTATGAGTGATACGGGCCCGGAGAGCCTGACGCCGCGAACGGCGTCAGGCGGCGGTGAAGCCGGGCTTCGCCCGGCGAGAACCGAAGCCGGCGAGGGGCGCGAGGGTGAGTTGGAGCGGGGCGTAGGCGAGATCCTCATCGACGAGGACACGTTGCAGGCGCGCATCCGTGAGTTGGGAGTGGAGATCTCGGCCGACTACGAAGGCCGCGACCTCCTGTTGGTCGGCGTACTGAAGGGCGCCGTCTTCTTCATGGCAGATCTCATGCGCGAGCTCACGGTCCCGTGCGAGATCGACTTCATGGCCATTTCGAGCTACGGCGCGGCGACCGACTCCTCCGGTGTCGTCAGGATCCTGAAGGACCTCGACATCAACGTCGCGGGGAGAGACGTCCTCGTCGTCGAGGACATCATTGACTCGGGCCTCACCCTCTCGTATCTCATGCGGAACCTCACGGCGCGCAAACCTGCGTCGCTCGAGGTGGTCGCGCTCCTCACGAAGCCGGAGCGCCGCGAGATCGACGTTCCGGTGCGCTACGTCGGCTTCGAGATCCCGAATCGGTTCGTGATCGGGTACGGGCTCGACTTTGCCGAGCGGTACCGGAATCTCCCGTACGTCGCGGTCCTGCACGCAGATCTCGTGCCGAACGCCACGTAGCTTCCGTACGCGATCCTTCGCGCGAACGCGTAAGCGCCTCTCTTTGTGCGCTCGCACTGAGGGCCGCAGCGGGATTTACTCCCGCGAAGGCCCAGCAGCGGTTCGTGTGCGAACGGCCCAAAGGAGGGGGCTCGCGGGGGGACCATGGGTTCCGGCGCGCAAGAACCACGGGTTCCCCCACGCAACGATCGCCACGTAAATCCGCAATCCGGCTATAACGAGGGACAGGGGCCTGCCCCCTGGGTGTCGAAGAAGCAGGGTGCTACCCTGCGAAAGCTGCCGTGAACCGCTTTTTCCGAAGCGCACTTTTCCCGCTGATCATCATCGTCCTGCTCGTCTACCTGGCGAGTCAGACGCTCCTGCCTGGCCGCTCGGAGCAGCGCAAGATCACCTACTCCGAGGCGATCGCGGAGGTCAAGAACGGGAACGTCAACGAGGTCCTGTTCACCCCGACGCGGCAGCAGATCAACCTGACGCTGGTCGACGGCCGGAAGGTAAAGGTCAACTACCCGACCCCGCAGTCGGCGACCCAGTTCGAGGGCTTGCTCGAAAGGCAGAACGTCAAGTTCGACTCCAAGGGAACCGGGTCGTCCACTTGGTGGTCCCTGCTCATCAGCTTCCTGCCCTTCGTCCTGCTGATCGGGTTCTGGATCTTCCTCATGAACCAGATGCAAGGTGGCGGGTCAAAGGTGATGAGCTTCGGCAAGAGCCGCGCGAAGAGGATGTCGCCCGATTCGCCGAAGGTCACGTTCAAGGACGTCGCCGGGGCGGATGAGGCAGTCGAGGAGCTGCACGAGATCAAGGAGTTCCTCGAGAACCCGAAGAAGTTTCAGGCGCTCGGCGCGCGGATCCCCAAGGGCGTTCTCCTGTATGGCCCGCCCGGCACCGGGAAGACGCTGCTCGCCCGCGCGGTCGCGGGTGAGGCGGGTGTCCCGTTCTTCTCGATCTCGGGCTCGGACTTCGTCGAGATGTTCGTCGGCGTCGGCGCCTCGCGTGTGCGCGACCTCTTCGAGCAGGCGAAGCAGGCGTCGCCCTGCATCATCTTCATGGACGAGATCGACGCCGTCGGCCGACACCGCGGAGCGGGAATGGGTGGCGGTCACGACGAGCGCGAGCAGACCCTGAACCAGCTCCTCGTCGAGATGGACGGCTTCGAGGTGAAGGACAACATCATCCTCATCGCCGCGACGAACCGTCCCGACATCCTCGATCCCGCGCTTCTTCGCCCAGGCCGCTTCGACCGCCAGATCGTCGTCGACCGTCCCGATCGCATCGGCCGCAGGAAGATTCTCGAGGTGCACTCGCGCGGCAAGCCGCTCGCGCGCGAGATCGACCTCGACACCCTCGCTGCCGGCACCCCCGGCTTCACCGGCGCCGACCTCTCGAACCTGATCAACGAGGCGGCAATCCTCGCCGCCCGGAACGACAAGAAGATGATCGGGCAGGTGGAGCTCGAGGAGGGGATCATGCGCGTCATCGCCGGGCCGGAGAAGAAGGCCCGCCTCCTCTCCGAGAAAGAGCGCAAGATCACCGCCTACCACGAGATGGGGCACGCGCTCGTTGGCAACTACCTCGAGCACACGAACCCCGTACACAAGATCACGATCGTCAGCCGTGGCCAGGCTCTCGGCCTCACGATCTCGCTTCCGACCGAGGATCGCTACCTGACGACGAAGTCCGCGCTCATGGACGAGCTCGCGATGACGCTCGGGGGGCGGGCCGCCGAGGAGCTCGTCTTCCACGAGATCACGACGGGTGCCGCGAACGACATCGAGCGGGTGACTGCCACGTCGAAGTCGATGGTGATGCGCTTCGGGATGAGCGAGAAGCTCGGCCCACGGGTCCTCGGTCGAAACCACGACCTTCCCTTCCTCGGCCGCGATATGGGCGCCGAGCCCGACTACTCCGACGAGGTGGCAAAGGAGATCGACGACGAGATCCGGCGCGTTATCCAGGAGGCCCATGCGTCCGCGACAGCCGTTCTGCGCGCACACATGGACGAGTTGCACCAGCTCGCCGCGATCCTGATCGAGCGCGAGACGATCGACAAGGATCAGTTCGAGCGCCTGCTGGCCGGCGAGTCCGAAGAGTCGGTCTTCCCGCCCGAGGAGACCCCGCCGCTGGAGGCGGAGCCCGAGCCTGAGGCCGAGAAGAAGCCGAAGCTCAAGCCGCAGCCGCGTCCGATCCCCGGTGCGGCCATGCAGCCGCCGCCGCCCGAAGGCGCAGCGGGCTAGCTCGCTCAGGCCGCCAGAGTCTCGACGTCGTACGCGGCGATTCGAGGATCTCGCGTCACGATCGTGAGCCCCTCGAGCTGAGCCTGCGCGACGAGGAGGCGATCGAAGGGGTCCTTGTGGAGCAACGGCAGCTCGCCGACTCGCAGTCCGTGCTCCACCGTCACCGGGAGCGCGGTAAACCGTTTCTCGCGAAGCTGCGCGACGAGATCGAGAGGTGCCTGGAGCTTCCCGACCGAGATCTTGACGCCTATCTCCCATGCGGACGCGGTGCTTACGAGTACGGGATTCCGCGGATTCTCTATCGCGGCCCGCGTCTCGTCTCTCAGCGAGGCCGGCGCCTCGAGTGCCCACAGAAGTACGTGTGTGTCGAGTAGGAGTCTCACCCGCCCTCGTCATCCTCGCCGTAGAACGCAGCGAGAATGTCCGGCGGGAGCTCGTCGAAGTCGTCGGCAATCCAGACCCGACCTTCCCAGCCGCCGAGTTGGCGGGGTTCGAGACTCTCGTCATACGGGACGAGACGGGCGACCGGACGGCCGGCCTTCGCAATCACGATCTCCTCGCCCGCCGACACGCGCTCGAGCAGGCGAGAGAGGTGCGTCTTGGCTTCGTGGACGTTTACCACGGACATGACCCTCTAAGACTAGACTAAGACTTAGTCAAAATCTAGCCGCGGCTCGGTATCACCGCTAGTGGCCTGTTCGGCCGTGTCCCCGAGCGACGAGCACGATTGCAAACAGCGCTGCCGCCGCGGCAACCGCCCCGAGAAGATCCACGGCGAGCCCTTTCGTGCGCACCGCGTCGACCACGACGAGGAGCAACGAGGCGACGAGTAGCGTCGCCACTCCGAGAGCGGCGACGAAGGCGGTGTGTCGAAGGCCGGCTCCTGCTTCTCCCTGGACGTGGTCGCGCTCCTCGAGCGACCAGTACGCGAGCTCGGCGGTGACCAGCAGTCCCGCGGCGAACGCGGGCGAGGCGGTGTCCAGGGCCGCATCGTCGATCGCGAGCTGGGCGGCGTAGAGCCCGCCGACGAGGACGAGCGCGGTCGGGATCAGCGGGGTCCACTCCAGAACGAGTGCGGCGACGAGCGCGACGACGGCGATGGCTGCGACTCGAACACCGGGCCCGGCCATGTCGTCGCTCGCCCGAGCGAGCGGCACTGCGGCCAGCGCGCCGAGACCGGCCACGGCCCCGACGCCAACGGTTATACGCGTGCCAGCTTGGCGTAGCGCCTGAATGTCCTCACCTCCTCGAGTGCCGTCTCCAGATCGAGGTCGCCCCAGCGGGCGATACCGATCCCAAGACCAGCGAGGCGGGCGCGCACGACCTCTCGCTCGAGCACCCACAGGCGGTAGGAGAGCTCCTCGATCTCGGTGCGCCCTGCCTTGACGAGAGGAACCGGATCGACCTCCACGACGACGACGTCGAACCCACGCGCACGAAGGTCGCTCAGCGCTGCGATGAACCGCGGGTCGATAAGCGGGGTCAACCCGAGCACGAGCGCCTTTGGCGGGAGGATCCTCGCCGGGATGAGGTTGACGTCGCGCCAGGTGTACGTCGGCTCGACGCCGGTCTCGAGCATCGTCTCGATCAACCGGTAGCGCTGCGTGAGCCCCATGCCGGGCTGGAGCCAGCGAAGAACGCCACCGAACCCGACGAGGCCGACTCGGTCGCGTCGCTCGAGGTAGCGCGTCGCGAGCGCCGATCCCGCTCGCACGGCATCCTCGAGCGTGCTCCGATCGCCGCCGTGCACATCGACGAAGCTGTCAATGAACAGCACCACGTCGGTGTTTCGCTCGGGGTGACGTTCATTGACCACGAGCGTCTGCCGACGTGCCGACGCGCGCCAGTTGATCGAGCGGACGCGGTCACCCGGTACGAAGTCCCGGATGTCCGCGTACTCGACGCCGTCGCCCTTGACGCGAGCGACTTCGCTGCCCGCGAACGCTTGCGTCTCCACGGGCGCGAGGATCCGGCGGAGAGAGATCGGGCGCGGATAGGCCTTCAACTGATGCCGGCCGCTGAATCGCTCTTCCCAGACGACGAGCCGGAATGGGTCGCGCGCCCGCACCTCGACATCTCCGAGCGCATAGACGCCCCAACGCGAGCACCGGAATGCGAGTGGGATCTCACGCTCCTCTCCCGCCCTGAGGCGAATGACGTGGGCGTCAGCGCCGTCAGCGACCTCCACTCCGGGCGGTAGGTCGAGCAGGAGCTCGAGTCGGTCCACAGCGCCTTCGGTGCGCACGATCAGGCTGGCCTCCACGTCGGCTTCCTCCATCGTCCGATCGGCGGCGAGCACGAGCTCGACCCTGGCCTTCGGATCGCGCGCCGGTCTCGTTCCGATCGCAAGCACGAGGGCGAACGGCGCTGCGATGATCGCCAGCTCCGGCCGGCGTAACGCGAGAGCCGCGACCAGCGCCATCGCCGCGACTACGGCGTATCCCTCGATCCGAGGGCTTCCCGATCGGGTCACGAGCGAGCAGCAGGCTCGACGTCGTCCGCGCGCGGGGTCGGGACGCTCGAGAGCACCTCCCGCACGACATCCTCTGCAGACACGCGCTGAACCCAGAGCTCCGGGCGCAGTACGAGACGGTGAGCCAGTGCCGGAACGGCGATCGCCTTCACATCGTCAGGCAGGACGTAGTCACGTCCCGCGAGAGCAGCTCTGCAGCGGGCGAGCTTCAACAGGGCAAGGCTGCCGCGGGGACTCGCCCCCACGGCCGAGCTCTGCGAGTCGCGCGTGCCGATGACGAGCTCGACGCAGTACTCGCGTACGCTTTCGGCGACGTACACACGCTCGACGGCCTTCTGCATCTCGAGGAGCGTCGTGCGGTCGACGACGGGCTCGAGCTCGACGTCGTCCGTCTCGCGCTCGATGCGGCGTCCGAGCACCTCGATCTCGTCCGCCTTGCTCGGGTATCCGAAGGCCGTGCGCAAGAGGAAGCGGTCGAGTTGAGCTTCGGGCAGCGGGTACGTACCCTCGTACTCGATCGGGTTCTGCGTCGCGATGACGAGGAACGGACGCTCGAGCAGGTGCGTCTCGCCCTCGATCGTCACCTGGCGCTCCTGCATCGCTTCGAGCAGCGCCGCCTGTGTCTTCGGAGGCGCGCGGTTGATCTCGTCGGAGAGGAGGAGGTTGGTGAAGATCGGGCCGGGGCGGAACTCGAAGTCGGCGTCGCGCTGGTTCCAGATCGACGAGCCCGTCACGTCGGACGGCATCAGGTCGGGCGTGAACTGGATGCGCGAGAAGCGCATGCTCAGGGTCTGCGCGAACGACCGCGCGGCGAGGGTCTTGGCGAGTCCCGGGTAGTCCTCGAGGAGGACGTGCCCGTCGGCCAGGAACCCCAGTAGGACGAGCTCGAGGGAGTCGCGCTTCCCGACGATCGCCTTCTCGACCTCGTCCAGCACCTGCCCGGAGAGATCTCTGACCTCGGTCAGCTCCACGAGTGGTCGCTCCGGGAAGTCCGGTGCCCATTCGCCGGCGAGAACCGAGCAGGCCTAGGACGCAGGGAGGCCGCATACCAGAAGGTATGTGGCCGACTGAGGACGACGGTCGCAGCTCGGAGACGGGGAGACCGCGGGCCAGACGATCATCTGGCGAGGGGCGATCAGCGCGCACGAGCTCCCACGTTCCGGGCCCCAGGATGCTGCGTGCCGCGTCAGGCGTGGCGTCGATCGAAGTGCTTCGGCGTGACGCCAACAGGCCAGCGGCGATCGCGCGAATGCGCGGGGCGAGGCGAAAGTGGAGGTCGAACGCCCCGGCAACGCCGAGCGCTGTCTCGTGCTCGATGCGCGCGAGGCTCGGCGGTGGGCGGCGGCTACCGGGCTGTTTGCGCCGGCGAGGACGAATCGGCCGCGCTCGCGGGTAGGAGCGACGGAGAGCGCTCAGAGCAAGCGCCAGCGCAGCGGCGCAGACCACGAGCCCATAGATCCTGACGGCGAGCGAGAGCCGTCCGGGGAGGAACACCGAGACGACGAGGAGCGCAACGGTGGGCGCGATGAGCGCCCGCAGCGCGCCGCCGAGATCCTGGTTCACGAGCTCGCCTCGGTCGTCACGAACTCGGCTTGGGGCGTTTGGTCCCGTGCTGCGGCCGCCTCGCGGAGCTCGTCCCGTACGTGCTCTAGTGCCTCGATCGCCTCCTCCTTCATACCGACGTCCACGGCGTGCTGCGAGAACTTAGCCCGTGAGAACAGGTCGGTGAGCCGGCGGACCGCCGATTCGTCTATCGCGAGCCGGCCGAGTACTCGCCGGAGATACTCCTGTGGTGTCTCGGCTGCGCGGCGCGCCGTGCCGTGCGCGGCGAGCACGCGCTCCATCCGAGCGTACGCGGCGATGACCGCGCGGCGCGGATCGCTCTCTGCGCGGAGGTCGTCGAGAGTGTCGTCGAGCACCACGGCGAGCTCCTCGGCGAGCGTCTCCTCGGCACGTGCGCTGCGCGACGCCCGACGCTGTGCAATGACGTAGGCCGCCACCGCGGCCGCAGCCAGCCCGGCTACGACGACCGCCGGGATCCATGCGAACCTCGGCTCGTACGTGACGGTCGTAGTTTCGGCGCCCGGTGGCTGGGGAACGGGCAAGAGGCCGGGGAACGCCGGCTCGGCGGCTTCGTCCCCGATCGGCTTGACCTCCCAGTTGCGCAATCGCAAGTAGGCGAGGAGCGTGAAGGCGGACATGAAGACGACGAAGCTCACGAACCGTGCTCGCTGCTGACGCTTCGCGAGCTCCCGGTTGATCGCCTTTCGCTGGGTGAGGCCGTAGACGAAGAGCACGGCCCCCGCCAGGACGGCGACGGCTCCGAGGCTGAGGATCGTGTCGAGAAGCGTTGCCGAGGGTGGGCGAACCTCATTCGTCCCGGTCGACGTCGAGCCGGTCGCCGCGACGGCCACCACCCCCACGAGCGCGAGCACGACGAGGGCAGGCAAAAGCACGCGCGCGGTGTTACCGCGCATGTGCTCGCTCGACTACGCCGGCGGAGCTGCGGGCATCGGCGCCAGAGCGGCCGAAGAAGACGCCTTGCTCTCCCAGTACTGGTTGAGCGCACCCTGAATCTTGATGAACCAGATGAACGCCCCGATGATTGGAAGCAGGAGCCAGAGACCAGTCCAGCCGCTGAACGGCGCTTCGCGACCGTCCTTCTTGAACATCTTCCCGACCTCGGATGGGATGAGGAACCACGTGACCATGCCGACCACGAGGTAGATCACGAGACCAAGAACCCCGCCGACACCTTGATCCGAGTGCTCTTTGACCTCGTCCTGTGTCTTGAAGACCCAGTAGAGCGAATAGATCCCCAGCGTGATGATGGTCATCAGGATCGCGAACCCGATCCCGCGTTGGCGGCCCAGTGGGCCGGTGTTTCCGGAAGGTGTGCTCATGGCCGCGGATTCTGCTTGCATCGTCGGACGGCGGTACGCTCAACGTCGTGACCGAGCGCACGCCCATCGAGGAGCGCTGGCCGAGGCCGGCTGTGATGGGGGTG
>JAERMP010000208.1 GCA_016844515.1 Thermoleophilia bacterium
GCGTTCAACCGCCGAGCCTGGCGCCGACGAACGAAGCGCGGGCAAGTGGAGGCCGAGCGCTGGGAGGCCTTCCGCCGGTACCTCACGGACTTCCCGCGACTCCACGAAGCGCCGCCCGCGACGCTCGCGCTGTGGGAGCGGTACCTCGTGTACGGGATCGCATTCGGGATCGCCGAGCGGGTGCTCCAAGGCGCGCAGCTCCATATGCCCGAGGCGATGCACGACGCGAGCGCTGTCTACTGGATCTCCTCCGGTGGCGACCTCGGCTCGGGTGCAACCAGCCTCTCGATCGGCGACCTCGCGTCCGGCTTCGGCTCGGCGCTCGCGCCACCGAACTCGGGCTCGGGCGGAGGTGGCGGCGGGTTCTCGGGTGGAGGCGGAGGGGGCGGAGGAGGAGGCGGCGGCGGGTTCGGCTAAGTCGGCCACGTCCCAAAGAGCCATCTGGTGCTGCGCGAGCGCGCGTGGCATCCTGAAACGCATGAACTCGGACGACGCGGTCAAGGCGAAGCGCTGCGCCCTTCGACCTGCGTACCGAGCTCCGATAGGCACGTCGAACCGTTGACGTAGTCGACGCTGCCGTGACCACGCCGGGTGGATCCCCCGTTGGGGGGTGTCCGAACCGTACCCCGGGCCGACAACTGAGCAATACCAGCCATCCACTCGAAAGGACATGCGGCTGTGTTCACCAAAGGAAATACCCGCTACATCGTCGTCTCGCTGACGGCGTTTGCCGGCATCCTCGCCAGTCTCGGCGGGAGCTGGTTCGACGGCAGCTAGCGACAGACGATCGATCCTGAACTCCGAGCGGTCTCTCGCCACCACGCACGTGGCGGGAGACCGTCGTTCGCTGCCCCGGGGGAGCGCCTACGCGTCCGCTTCTTGAAGCGCTCGTGCTGCTCGCCTGTACAGAACGGCTGCGACGCCGTCATTGCCTCGTTGGCTCTCGACGTCGCCCTGCGCGATCCACGCATAACTGCGATGGCTCACGGAGCTCGCCTGCTGAAACGTCTCGTTCGCTGCGGCAATCCACGTCTCGGCTTCATCGAGTCTGCCCTGCGCAGCGAGTGCCCTACCCAAGGTGAGCTGCGCCATCCCGACCTCCTGCAGATGATCGACGCGGCCACCGAGTAGGCCGAGCGCCTTCTGAGCCTGCGCTTCGGCCATCTCGAACTCACCGCACTCGAGTCGAATCTCGGCGAGCGATGAGCAGACGTAGCCGGCGTCGACCGCGAGGTCCAGCTCGACGAAGACCTCGAACGCCTCCTCGAGCAGGGAGATCGCCTGGGCAACGTTGTCGAGAAGATGGTTGAGCCCTGCCAGGTTGTTCAGCAGCCGGCCCACCGTTGCTCTATCCCCCAACGCCTCGAACAACGCTCGCGATCGCTCGGCGTACGTGCGCGCTAGTACCCAGCGTCCCTGCCGCTGAGCGACAAGCGACGCCTGGAAGAGTGCGTCTGCGACTCGGCGTGAGTCGAAGCTGGCTTCGGCCAGCTCGAGAGCGCGCTCGATGTCTTCTTGGGCGGCGACCCAGTCGCGGTTACGCCGGTAGCAACGCGAGCGCCAGTGAAAGATGTCCGAACGAAGTCGATCGGCAGGAGGCTCCGAGCTTTCCGCGAGTATCAAGGCCTGATCGAAGAGGACGATCGCCTCGGGAATGCTCGATTGCGAGTAACGGACGACGCCGACCTGAAACACCACCTCTGCGCGATCGACATGGGTGAAACCTGCAGTCACAACCAGTGCCGCCGCTTCCTCGAGCAGCTCCATCGCCGTATCGAGCTCACCGATGCGAATCCGAGCCCACGCTTCCCCTCTTAGGACGCGAAGGAAGAGTGGCGGAGCGGACACGGTGCCGGCGACTTCGCGCACGGCTCGAAATTCCTGAAGCGCGTCTTCGTATCGGTGCGCCTCGACCAGCAGCTCCGCGCTTCGCAGGGCGGCCTCGTACCGCTCAGCCTCGGCTCTGCTGACGCCATGCTCGAGAAACTCGCGATCCGTTGCCAGACGGCCGGCCAGCCACTCCAACGTCTCACGGGTTGGCCGCGTCTTCCCCCGCTCGATCTGACTCACGTACTCCTTCGAGAAGCGCCCGGCGGCGAGCTCCGCCTGACTCAGGCCGGCCGACCGCCGCAGCAACCGGACTCGCGCACCCACCGCTACTGCGCCGCGCTCCTCCGTTCGCACCCACTCCGCCTCTGTCGCCACACCGGAATGGTCGCATGCTCGGGCTGATCCCACGAGGGAGCCGTCATATCCGAGAGCGGCGCGAGAGCTCGTACAGCGCGATCGCCCCTGCCGCGGCGACATTCAGCGACTCGGCTTCCCCAGGCAGCGGAATCGTCGCCTTGTAACAGTCTGTTACAAGGTCGTCCGGCAGGCTTCCCCGCTCTGACCCGAGGAGAAAGGTCAACGGAGGCTCGAGGGGGACTTCTGCGAGAGGAGCCCCACCGTGCGCGACAAGCGCGACCTGCGGGCTCGGCAGAGCGTCCCAGCCCACGAGCGGGACACGGAAGATCGCGCCAGCCGACGCGCGTAGCGCCCTCGGACCGAGCGGATCCGCGCAGCCGTCCGACAGAGCGACGCCGGCACCGAACGCATCGGCTGAGCGGATGAGCGTCCCGACGTTCCCGGGATCGGCCACGTGCCAGAGGCCGAGAACGACATCACGGGTGCCGACCGGCAAGTCATCTCGGCGAAAGACTCCGATCACCCGCGGGGCATGCCCAAGTGCCGATACCTCCCCGAGTAGCTCTGGAAGGACGTTCTCCCCCGCAACGAGAAGCTCGACCGGCTCCACGCCCGCACCAACCGCAGCCTCGACGAGGTCCTCTCCCTCCGCGGCGAACAACCCCGTCTCGACCCGATGCTTTCGGGCAGAGAGAAGCTTCCGGACGAGCCGGAGCTTCTCGTTCTGACGCGACTCGATCAGGCTGCCTGCGAGTTGGCGTCGGCGTCGAGCGCAGCCTTCGCGCGCTCGGCAACCGCGGCGAACGCCTGCGGATCAGAGACCGCGATGTCCGCGAGCGACTTGCGGTCGAGCTCGATCCCGGCCTTCTTCACACCGTCCATGAACCGGTTGTACGAGAGGCCGTTCACCCGCGCAGCGGCGTTGATGCGCACGATCCAGAGCGAGCGGAACGTCCGCTTGCGCGCCTTGCGATCACGGTAGGCGTAGACGAGCGAGTGCTCGACCTGCTCCTTCGCGAAGCGATAGCTCGACTTCTTGCGACCGTAGTAGCCCTTCGCCTGCTCGAGGACCTTCGCCCGCTTCTTGCGTGCGTGGACTGCTCGTTTGACTCGAGGCATACCGTTCAGCCTCCCCGGAGGAGCTTCTTCACAGACTTCACGTCGCTCTCAGCGACGCCCTCCATCTTGCGAAAGCCGCGTCTACGCTTCGACGACTTCTTCTCGAGGTTGTGGCTCCTCATCCCGTGCCTGCGGAGGAGCTTCCCCGTCCCCGTCACCTTGAAGCGCTTCTTCGCGCCCTTCGACGTCTTCATCTTTGGCATCTGTCTTCGCTCCTACGTTCTTGTTCGGTCCGAGAACCATGACCATGTTGCGACCGTCGAGGATTGGCTGCTGCTCGATCCAGCCGAGCTCCTTGACGTCCTCAGCGAGCCGCATGAGCAGATCTCGACCCCGCTCCGGGTGCAGCGTCTCGCGTCCCCGGAACATGATCGTGACCTTGACCTTGGCTCGCTGCCCGAGAAAGCGCACGACGTGCCCTTTCTTGGTCTCGTAGTCGTGGATTCCGATCTTTGGTCTGAGCTTGATCTCCTTGATGTGGATCTGGAGCTGATGCTTGCGGGCCTGCTTCGCGCGCTGTTCCTGCTCGTAGCGGTACTTCGAGTAGTCCATGACCCGCGCGACGGGCGGATCTGCGCCGGCAGCGACCTCGACGAGGTCGAGGCCCTTCCCGTACGCGAACTCCAGCGCTTCCTTCGTCGGAGTGATCCCCACCTGCCCGCCGTTTTCGTCTACCAGGCGGACGTTTGGCACACGGATCTCCTCGTTGATTCGCTCGTCCCGCTTGCGCGGAACGACCCGGTCCATGGAGGGCCGGCGGCGGCGTGGTCTCAAAGGCCCTTCATCAAGCTCTCAGCTTCCTCCTT
>JAERMP010000209.1 GCA_016844515.1 Thermoleophilia bacterium
GGACGGGCGACGAGGCCTGGCTACGGCTGACACGCTTCTTCGGGACGCTGATGCTGATCAACTTCGCGATCGGCGTAGCGACGGGGCTCGTCCAGGAGTTCCAGTTCGGAATGAACTGGTCGGTCTATTCCGAGTACGTCGGCGACGTGTTCGGCGCCCCGCTCGCGATCGAGGGCCTCGCAGCCTTCATGCTCGAGTCGACCTTCCTCGGGCTCTGGATCTTCGGCTGGGACAAGCTCTCTCGCCGCGTTCACCTTGCGACGGTGTGGCTGTTCGCCCTTGGAAGCTGGCTCTCGGCGCTGTTCATCATCGTCGCCAACTCTTGGATGCAGCGGCCGGTCGGCTCGACCGTCTCGAACGGACGCGCCGAGCTGACGGACATCTGGGCGCTTCTCGGCAACCGGCTCGCAATCGCCGCCTACACGCACGTGATCCTCGTCGGCCTGACCACGGCGTGTGTCGTCGTCTTTGGGGTCGCCTGCTGGCACCTCGTTCGAAAGCGCAATCAGGCTCTCTTTCTGCCCGCGGCGAAGCTCGCGCTCATCGTCGGCGTGCCGATCTCTGCGGTGAACCTTCTCGTCGGCAGCCACCTCGGCGTCGTTATCACCGACTACCAGCCGATGAAGATCGCGGCGACCGAGGCGCTCTGGGAGACGGAGCAGCCGGCGTCCTTCTCGGTCTTCCAGATCGGCGGCTTCTCGGTCGACGACCAGAAGCCGGCGTTCGACATCGAGATCCCGTATCTCCTCTCGATCCTCGCGACGGGCTCGCTGAACGGCGAGGTGCAGGGATTGAACCCGCTGCAGGCGTCGTCCGAGGCGGAGTACGGGCCGGGGAACTACATGCCGCCCGTGCGCACGACCTACTGGAGCATGCGGATCATGGCCTACGCGGGATCGCTCGCCTTCTTCGTCCTCGCGATCGCAGCGTTCTTCTACCGGCGCGGAACGCTTGCGACGAAACCGTGGCTCCTGTGGGTCGGCGTCGCCACGATTCCGCTGCCGTACGTCGCTGCGCTCGCCGGCTGGATGCTCACGGAGATCGGGCGCCAGCCCTGGATCGTCTTCGGCCTCCTGAAGACCGTCGACGCGAACTCGCCAAGCGTGTCGACGGCGACGATCGTGTTCAGCCTCGGGACCTTCGCGCTGCTCTACGGCGCGCTCGCCTTCGTCGACATCATCCTCATGCGCCGCTATGCACGCCTCGACCCGCCCGAGGTCGGCGGCGAGGATGACGAGTTCTCGGTTCCGGCGGTCTCGTACTGATGGATCTCGAAACCTTCTGGTTCATCCTCATCGCCGTCCTGTGGGCGGGGTACTTCCTGCTCGAAGGCTTCGACTTCGGTGTCGGGATGCTGCTCCCGTTCCTCCCGCGCGGGGAGGAGGACCGCCGGACGATGCTGCACACGATCGGCCCGGTGTGGGACGGGAACGAGGTGTGGCTCGTCGTCGCCGGAGGGGCGATGTTTGCGGCCTTCCCTGCCTGGTACGCGACGATGTTCTCGGGCTTCTACGTGGCCCTCCTGCTCGTCCTCGTCTTCCTGATCATCCGCGTCGTCTCGTTCGAGTGGCGCTCGAAGAGCGAGAGCGACGGCTGGCGCTCGGTCTGGACGTGGGCGAACACGATCGGCAGCGCCGGCGCCGCGCTCGTCTGGGGAGTCGGGCTCGCGAATCTCGTGTACGGCGTGCCGATCAACTCCGACGGCGACTTCGCCGGCAACCTCGCCGATCTCTTCAGCCCGTACACGGTCTTCGCTGGGATCGCCGTCGTGCTCCTGTTTGCGTTCCACGGCGCGACGTTCCTGACGCTGCGCACCACGGGAGAGCTCTGCGAGCGTGCCGAGCGGGCGGCTCGTCGGCTCTCTATTCCCGCGGCGCTCGTGGCAGCGGCCTTCCTCGTCTGGACGGTCGCGGTCGCGATGGATCGCAACGACAAGGACCTCTTCCCGCCCGCCCTCCCCGCGGCGCTGGGGATCGCGGCCCTCCTCCTCGCCGTCGCCTTCGTCTTCATGGGCCGATACGGGCGGGCGTTCGTGATGACCGCCCTCGGGACGATCGCCGCGGTCGCGACGCTGTTCACGAGCCTCTACCCGCGTGTCATGGTCTCGAGCCCGGACTTCGGAAACAGCCTGACCGTCGACGGCGCCGCCTCGTCGCACTACGCGCTCAGCGTCATGAGCGTCGTGGCCGTGATCTTCGTGCCGATCGTTCTCCTGTACCAGGGCTGGACCTACTACGTCTTCCGCCGCCGACTCGGCGGCGGAACATCACCCGCGGCGTAGCGCTGTCACGGCCTCGGCCTGACTGTAGTGCGTTGTGCGCTACGCTAAGTCCCATGGCTTCCTCTGCGCCCTTGTCCCTGCGCCTCGGTCGCGATGGCTTCGAGTCGCTCGACGAGATCGCACGTCGGCGGGGCATCACCCGAGCTGAGGCGGCGCGTCAGGCTATTTCGGAGACGGCAGAGCGCGACCGCCGCCGGGCCGGCTTGGCTGCCGAAGCCAGACGGCTGTCGAAGGATCCCGCATATGTTCGGGAGGCGAGCGAGGTAACGGCGCTCATGGAGCAGCTCCGTGGTCCGCGGTGATGTCCACGCCATCACGCTGCCACGCCGTCGAGGACACGCGCAGCGCGGCCGCCGCTTCGGAGTGATCGTCCAGGCTGACGATCTCCTTGCGCTCTCGACGGTGGTCATCTGCCCAACATCGCAGTCGACTCCACCCGCGAGCTTCCACCCGCAGGTGACCGTCGACGGCGAGCCCACAAGAGTGATGTGCGAGATGCTTGGCGTGGTCGACGCCCAAGCGCTCGGCGAGCACGTTGGTCACGTCGCTCTCGAGGAGCTGCAGCAGGTCGACGATGCCCTCGCGCTTGTGTTGGATCTCCGCTGATGTGCGGTTCGGGTCAGACTGGCTAGGGCGTGTACTGCTGATCGAGGGCGCGAACCGTGTCACCCTGAACGCGGATCCAGAATCCGTTCTTCGGCTCGAACAGCGGCCGCTTCTTCGGGTTCTTGCCCTTTACGATCTGCGCGAGCTCGGCGACCGATATCGGCGTGGCGCGCGGACCCGTGCCCGGGTTGGTGAGCACCGTCACATGCGCGGTGCTCGGAACGAGATAGGTCAGCAGCTTGTGACCCTCGTCGCGGACGTAGTAGTCATTCGGAACGACGTCACCTGGCGCGATGACCTTGTCCTCGATCGCTGCGCGGTTAGCCGTTACTCCACTGAGGAGCGCGGCCGGGTCGACCCGCATCACGTAGCGGGCACCGCTGCGCGTCAGCGACTTCACGTACCCGAAGAAGACGATCTGGCGCGGTGGCATCGGGGGCTGCGGCAGGAAAGCCGTGGCAGGCGGTGCTGCGGCAATCACGGAGGGTGAGGCCGGCGCAACGGAAGGGCGTGACGACGCGGATAGAGCGGCGACGAGAACAGTCAATGCCGCGAGGATTGCGAACGATGGCTTCATGGGACCTCCTTCGGCTATCCGACCGTACGCCGGGTCGGCCCCTGGCACATCGGGGATTCCCCGACGTGGGTGAGGGTGAATACGGAGTCGGCGACTGGTGTACCGTCCAGCTCGGGTGGAGCTCGACCGGCCGTTAGCCGTCCCCGTGATCCTGGGCACATCCCGCCAGGGGCGGATGAGCGAGCACGCCGCGAAGCTGATGTGTGCTCAGATCGCCAAGCGCCAGGGTGTCGAGACGGAGCTCATCGACATCGCCACGCTGCCGATCCCGGTAAACGACGCGGGCGAAGACGTGAAGGATGTCGAGTTCGCCGAGAAGATGAACCGTGCGGACGCGCTCGTGATCGTGGCGCCGGAGTACAACCACGGCTACCCCGGCCTCCTCAAGCACGTGCTCGACACGAACCTCTCCGAGTACGTCCACAAGGCTGCGGGGATCGTCGGCGTGTCGGCCGGTGTTTTCGGTGGCGCCCGTGTCATCCAGAACCTGATCCCTGTGTTGCGTGAGCTCGGGTTGGTCACGATCTTCTGGGACGTGAACTTCACGAGCGTCGGGAGTCGATTCGACGACGACGGGAATCTCCTGGACGAGTCGTTCCTCCCCCGCGTCGACAAGTTCCTC
>JAERMP010000054.1 GCA_016844515.1 Thermoleophilia bacterium
CTCCGCTCACAAGTTGGCAAGCCGAAGTGGGTCGACCTCGATCTCACAGCCGAGCTCGATTCGGCTCACGGAGACGCAGTTCGAGCCGCAATCGCAGAGTACGGCCTGCGGGAGGCGTCGACGGTCGTCGACGCGCTCATCGAGGAGACCTCGCCTGCGATCACGATGAACGCGACCGAGGAGGACATGACGCGCCGGGGTCAGGTGCGCGCGAGCTTCTCGGCGATCGTCGAGAAGGCGCGGCTGGCAGCGGTCGAAGGACCCGTCCGCGAGCAGTTCCTCGCAGACCTCCAGGAGCTCACCGACGCGGAGCAGGACTCGAAGGTGCTCAAGTCAGCGAAGCGCGGCCTCCTGTTCGACCGCATCCTCGAGGAGCTAGAGCTTCCGTTCCCGGTCGGCTCCGCGCCGGCCGAGGGTGAGCCGGCGGTCAAGGACTCGATGACGAAGCAGTTCGTCAAGCGTGCGGCGGAGGCGGTCTACAAGGACCTCGTTCGCAAGAAGATCGCCGTCGACAAGCGCCGGCCCGACGGTCGGTCGGCAGACGAGATCCGGCACGTGGAGGCCGAGGTGCAGGTGAGTCCGCGCACACACGGCTCGGCACTCTTCACCCGCGGCCAGACCCAGATCATGACGCTGCTCACGCTCGGCACGATGAAGGAGGGGCAGAAGATCGACGACCTCTCCCGCGAGCAGCAGCGCCGCTACATGCACCACTACAACTTCCCGCCCTACTCGGTCGGGGAGACCGGTTTCATGCGCGGCCCGAAGCGGCGTGACATCGGACACGGCGCGCTCGCTCAGAGGGCGCTCCAGTCTGTTATCCCGTCGATCGAGGAGTTCCCGTACACGATCCGCCTCGTCTCGGAGACGCTCGAGTCGAATGGCTCGTCGTCGATGGGATCGGTCTGCGGATCCACTCTGGCCCTCATGGATGCCGGCGTGCCGATTGCGGCGCCCGTCTCGGGTATCGCGATGGGCCTCGTGAAGGAGGGCGACGACTACGTCATCCTCACAGACATCCAGGGAGCCGAAGATCACCTCGGCGACATGGACTTCAAGGTCGCCGGGACACGGGACGGCATAACCGCCCTGCAGATGGACATCAAGATCACCGGCGTGACGCAGGAGATCATGCGCTCTGCGCTTTCCCAGGCGAAGCAAGCCCGTGAGTCCATCCTCGACACGATGTTGGCCACGATCCCGGAGCCTCGCTCGGCTCTCGCCGATCACGCACCGCGAATCTCCACGGTGAAGATCGATCAGGAGAAGATCGGCATGGTCATCGGCAAGGGCGGCGAGACGATCCGCGCGCTCGAGGCCGACTACGAGGTGCAGATCGACATCGAGGAGGACGGCACGATCCTCATCTACGCGACCGAGGGCACCAAGGCGGAGGCGGCGATCTCGGCCGTCATCGCTCTTACCAAGTCGCCCGAGGTCGGGGACACGTATACGGGCAAGGTCGTGAAGACGACTGAGTTCGGTGCGTTCGTCGAGCTCAAGAAGGGCACAGACGGCCTCCTCCACGTGTCGAACGTGGGGCCCGGCCGCGTCGCCCACATCCAGGACGTCATGGATCGCGGCGATATCGTCGACGTCCTCGTCCAGGAGGTCGACAAGGACCGTGGCCGGATTGGCCTCAAGCTGATCGCCAAGCACGAGGACGGCGGGCTCGTCATGCCGGAGGAGCTCATCGAGCGGGCGAAGAACGCACCCGCGCGCGAGGCGCGCGAGGAGCGGCCGCGCGGCGGTCGCGACCGCGGCCGGTCGCGCGAGCGCGCGTAGCGAACGCGGGGGTCAGGTCTTGCGTTCCGACAAGGGTCTCGTGTCGGAATGCAAGACCTGACCCCACTGGCGTCTACGATCAACCGGTGACAAAGCATCAGCTCAGCGAGCTGGCCACCGGCGAGCGCGTCATCTCGGAGCGCCTCCCGGGCGTCCGTTCCGTCGCCATCGGCTTCTGGATCGGCGCGGGCTCCCGCGACGAGCCCCACGCACGCGCCGGCATCTCCCATTTCATCGAGCACCTGCTCTTCAAGGGCTCCTCGCGCTACTCGGCGCAAGAGATCGCCGAGATCTTCGACGGGCTCGGCGGCGAGCTGAACGCTGCGACCTCGCGCGAGACGACCGTCGTATACGCGCGCATTCCGGACGATCGGCTCGAGACCGCGATCGACGTGATGGCGGACATGGTTTTCCGCCCTTCGTTCACCGACGTCGACTCCGAGCGGGAGGTCGTGCTCGAGGAGATCGCGATGGTGGAGGACACGCCTCACGATCTCGTTCATGACTTCGCCGCCGAGGCGGTTTTTGGATCGCACCCACTCGGCCGGCCGGTCATCGGGCGCGCGGAGGTCATCTCCACGGTCTCGAGGCGAGCGCTCTCGTCCTACCACCGACGGGCTTACTCGGGAGAGGAGGTCGTCGTCGCAGCGGCGGGGAATCTCCGACACGAGCAGCTCGTCGAGCTGCTCCGAAAGCGCCGGCGGGGCGCCACGAGCGGGGGCGGACTCCCCGCCCGGAAGTCGGTCCGCGAGCTACCGCCCCCCGGTCTTCGCTTCCAATCCAAGGAGACGGAGCAGTACCACGTCTGTCTGAGCGCTCCCGGGATCGCGCGCATGGACGAGCGTCGCTTCGCGGCATCGATCCTCGACGCGATCGTCGGCGGCTCGGCTTCTTCGCGGCTCTTCCAGGAGATTCGCGAGAAGCGGGGGATGGCGTACTCGGTCTACAGCTACTCGTCTCAGTACGCCGACGCGGGGCAGATCGGCCTGTACGTGGGTACGCGGGAGGAGAACCTCGCCACCTGCCTGGAGATCGCCGTGTCCGAGCTCGCCGACGTGGCGGCTGGCAACGTCCGTCGTGACGAGCTCGAGCGGGCGAAGGAGAACCTCAAGGGAAGGCTTCTCCTGGCGCTGGAGTCGACGTCGAATCGCATGACCCGGCTCGGGAAGGCGACGATCACGAACACTCCGCTTCTCCGGACGGAGGAGATCGTTCGACGGCTCGAGGCGGTCTCGGCGGAGGAAGTCGCCGCGCTGGCCGACGAGCTTCTCGCTCCGGGTCGACTGTCAGCGGCTGGCATCGGCCCCGACGAAGGTCGCTTCCGTGAAGCGGTCGCCCGCGTCAATCCCGCCCTTCTCGAAGCGGCCTGACCATGCCTTGTAACAGACTGTTACTTGGCATCGTGGTCGGGTCAAAGAGATGAAGATCGCGCTCTTCGGAGCGAGTGGGAAGGTTGGCGTGGTGCTCGCGCCGGCACTCCTCGTAGCAGGGCACGAGATCGTCGATGCCCGGAACTCGGGACCCGCCGGGTGTGACGCGGCAGTGGACTTCACACGGCCAGATGCGGTCGTGGCGAATGTCGAGCAGTGCCTCGCCGCCGGGGTGCCCGTCGTGATCGGTACGACCGGCTTCGATCTCGACGCTCTCGACGCCCGGGCGCGTGAGGCAGGCGTTCCGTGCTTCCACGCATCAAACTTCGCGCAGGGCGCGGTGCTGATGATGCGCTTTGCGGAAGAAGCAGTGAAGGTGTTCCCTCGGGCCGAAATCGTCGAGCTCCACGGCGAGGCCAAGCGCGACGCCCCCTCGGGGACGGCGAAGGCGACGGCTGCGCGGATGGGTACGGATCCCGCGATCCATTCCGTCCGACTGCCCGGGCTCGTCGCGCACCAGGAGGTGATCTTCGGCGGACCGGGGGAGACGCTGACGATCCGGCACGACACCACGTCGCGCGAGGCGTTCGTTCCCGGCGTCCTGGCCGCACTCGAGAAGGTGCGGAAGTTGCCGCCCGGTCTCACGGTCGGCCTCGACGCGTTCCGATGAATTCAACGAGCCGTCCGGTGGCCCATCCTGTTCGTGAGTCGCACCATGTCGCCGCCCTGCTGACGGCTCTGTGCCTGTTCGTCGTCGGCTGAACGGTTCATCGCGCCCCCGGGCGGGGCAGACGTGAAGCTGAAGCCCTCTCATCCTGCCAGCGCAGCGCCTCGCGAACGGCCTGACGCGGCTTCACTGCGGAGTCAGCCGTTGATTCGGGGGAACTGAGCCGAAAACGGGCAAGTTCTGACTCGGAGCTGCATCTTCCGAGCTACGGGCAGTGGCCCGCCAGCCTGGCGGCGGCAAGTCGCCGCACAATTGACCGCCTCCCGATGAGACATCCGCCGCACGATCGTGCCGAACCCCGTGAAAACAAGGCAGAGCGTCGGCTAGCGGCTCATTTCCTTGATCGCGGCGAGCAGCTCCTGGTGGCGACGCTCCTCGTCCGAGACCGCTTCCTCGTCCGGCTCCTGCATGCGCGACATGATCGCGTCCACCGGCTTGACGATGAAGAAGAAGACGGCCGCTGCGATGGCGACGAAGGTGATCACGGCGACGACGAAGGAGCCATACGCGAAAACGGCGTCGTTGATCGTGAACGTGAGGCCGCTGAGGTCTTGCTCGCCGCTGATCATGTCCACGATCGGGATGACGAAGCTGCTCACGAACGAGCCGATGAGGGTGGCGAACGCCAGACCCATGACGAACGCAACGGCCAACTCGAGGAGGTTGCCACGCATAAGGAAGTCACGGAACTCCGTGATCATCGGGTGTCCACCCTTTCCGTCTCGTAGAATCCTAATGTGCTCGGGGAGATCTTGACCGCGATCGTCACGCCCTTCAAGGCGGACGGATCAGTGGATATCGAGCGCTTCCGCGCGCTCGCATCTCACCTCGTCAACAACGGCTCGGATGGGCTCGTCGTCACCGGCACGACGGGCGAGTCGCCCACGCTCTCCGACGCGGAGCGGTTCGCGCTCTACGAGGCGGCCGTGGACGAGGTCGGCGACCGAGCGTCGGTCGTCGCCGGTACGGGCACGTACTCGACAGAGCACTCCGTCCATCTGACTGCTCGCGCGCACGAGATCGGCGTCCACGCGTTCCTCGTGGTGACGCCGTACTACAACAAGCCTCCGGTGCGCGGCATCGTCGAGCACTTCAAGGCGATCGCCGCGATGTCGGATCGCCCGATCGTCGTCTACAACATCCCGGGCCGAGTCGTCCTCAACCTCGAGACCGAGGCGATCTCGCAGCTCGCCGAGATCCCGAACGTTCGAGCGGTGAAGCAGGCGAACCCAGATCTCGAACAGGCGCGCCGCATCGTCGAGCTCGGGCTCGACCTCTACGCAGGTGATGACGATCTCGTCTTCCCGTTCCTGGAGCTCGGGGGGCTGGGAGGCGTGTGCGTCCACACCCACGTGGTGGGATCTCAAGTGAAGGAGATGGTGCGGCGGTTCCGCGCGGGCGACGTCGAGGGAGCGCGGGCGCTCGACAAAGAGCTCGCGTCGTCGATCGACCTGCTGCGAGTCGTCGTGAACCCGATTGCGATCAAGTGCGCGCTGAACCTGCTCGGCCACGAGGTCGGCGGCCTCCGGCTTCCGCTCGTCGCCGCTACGGACGCCGAGCGCGAGGCGGTTCGCGGCTGCCTCGAGCGTCTCGGGCTCCTGGCTCCCGTCGCCGCTTAGCGACCGGCGCCCTGCGGCGCCCGTAGACTCACCGGTCGATGAGCGACGCGCTCCGGATCATCCCGCTCGGCGGCCTCGGTGAGGTCGGCAAGAACATGACCGTCTACGAGATGGGGGAGGAGATCATCGTGGTCGATGCCGGCCTGGCCTTCCCGCGCGACGAACACCTCGGGGTCGACCTGCTGCTTCCGGACGTCGGCTATCTCGAGGGTCGCCGCGTGCGCGCCGTCATCCTCACGCACGGGCACGAGGATCACGTCGGTGGGCTGCCATACCTCCTGCGCGAGGTAAAGGTCGAGACGGTCATCGCGACGCGGCTGACGCTCGGCCTGGTGAAGTCGAAGCTCGACGAGCACGGAGTCGCGCAAGCGGCAGAGCTTCTCGAGGCCGCACCCGGCGACGAACCGCTCCAGCTCGGCCCGTTTACCGTCGAGCTCGTCCGCGTCGCCCACTCGATCCCCGACGCCGTCGCCCTCGTGATCGACACCACAGCCGGGCGTGTCGTGCACACCGGCGACTGGAAGCTCGATCACACCCCGGTCGACGGGCAGAAGACCGACGTCGGAAAGCTGGCGGAGATCGGAAACCGAGGCGTCGACCTCCTCCTCGGGGATTCGACGAACGCCGAGCGCCCCGGAAACACGGGATCCGAGCGCCTCGTCGGGGAGGCCTTCCGAACGATCTTCCCGCTGCGGCGAGGAAAGATCCTCGTGGCTTCGTTCGCATCGAACATCCACCGAATGCAGCAGGCAGCTGAGGTTGCCGTCGAATGCGGTCGCAAGGTGACGGTCGTCGGGCGCTCCATGCGAAAGAACCTGAACATCGCCACCAACCTCGGATATGTCTCGCTCCCAGAGACCTCCTTGATCAACACGGACGAGGCCGCCCAGCTCCCACCTGACCGGGTGCTCGTGCTCTGCACCGGGAGCCAGGGGGAGCCGATGTCGGCGCTTACGCGCATCGCGTACGGCGACCACAAGGCCGTTTCGGTCGAGCCCGGCGACACGGTGATCATCTCCGCGAAGCCGGTTCCGGGTAACGAGCTGCGTGTTCACGACTCCATCAACCAGCTTGCTCGAGCGGGAGCGGAGGTGCTGCATGAGGAGGTCGCTCCGGTGCACGTCTCCGGGCACGCGTGCCAGGAAGAGTTGCGCACGATGCTCTCGCTGCTTCGCCCGCGCCACGTCATGCCGATCCACGGCGAGTACCGCATGCAGGCCGCCCACGCGAAGCTCGCGCGCGAAGCGGGTGTGCCCGACGAGAGGATCATCATCGCCGAGAACGGTTCGGTGGTCGAGCTCGCCCGCGGGGAAGCTCGGCTCGTGGATCGCGTCGACGCAGGCATCACCTTCGTGGACGGCTTGCGTGTCGGGGACGTGCAGGATGTTGCGCTGCGCGACCGGCGGCGCCTCTCGGAGGACGGCGTGCTGATCGTCGTGACGACACTTGCCGCTTCCGACGGCGGCGAGATCGCCCCTCCGGAGCTGATCGCCCGCGGGTTCGCAGACTCGGGCGTCCTACTTGACGAGCTCCGCGACGAAGCCGACCGTGTGGTGCGTGAGCTCGCAGGAGAGCACATCACGGAGATCAAGCTCCTTCAGGAACACATCCACGACGCCGTCGGTCAGATCGTCTACGACCGCACGCGGCGGCGCCCGATGATTCTCCCCGTCGTCATCGAGGTTTAGTAGATGGTCGGCTGGGACTCGGTGATAGAGGGCAACGCAGCCAGCGAGCTCATGGCTGCGCGACTCATCGGCCAGCTTCGCGCGTGCGAGGCGTCATCGCTGGCGTTCTGCCGGCTCCTCGAGCGCTGGGGGAGGGGAGACGCCGTGCCCGCGACCCCAGGAGGCCGTCAAGCCGCGCTCCGCCACGCAGCGGATCGGGTCGAGACCGCCATTGCGGGTCTCGAGCAGCCGCTTTCGCAATATCTCTTGGAGCTGGAGCCAGAGCGCGCCGAAGGCCGGTCGTGGTATGGCGGGCCAGGAGCGGGAGAGCTCGTCGAGTGGCGTCCGGTGCTCGACCGTGCGGGAGTGCGCGCGTGCCCCAACCGCGTGGCGGCCGTCTATCTCGAGCTTGCGGTCCTCGTGCGCGCGCTCGAAGGGCTGACGACGGCGGCGAGCCTCGATGCGGCACCGGACCGCTCGTCACTCTGGGCCGGCCTGTTCGACCTCCAGGACACCCTGCTCGGGTCGACCGTCGACGACCTGCGCGCCCTCGCCGCCTGATCGAATCGTGCCGGCGGACGCTCCGCGCATCGTCGTCGTCGGGTCGATCAACCTCGACCTGGTCGCACGTTGCGAGCGGCTCCCACAGTCGGGGGAGACCGTCAGCGGCGCGTCGTTCTCGCGGTTTCCGGGAGGCAAGGGGGCGAACCAGGCGGTCGCGTGCGCTCGGCTCGGCGCTGAGGTAACGATGATCGGCGCCGTCGGTCGCGATTCCCAGGCCGACGAGGCGCTCGCCGGGCTACGTGACGCCGGTGTCTCGCTCGATCTCCAGGTTGTCGACGAGCCGACGGGGGTCGCGCTGATCCTCGTGGACGCGGCTGGGGAGACCGAGATCGTGGTGGCGCCGGGTGCGAACGCCTCCCTCGGTGAGATACGGCTCCCGGAGCACGACGCGGTCCTCTGCCAGCTCGAAGTGCCGGACGTCGCGGTGCTGTCGGCGTGGGAGAGCTGCACGGGCACTTTCTGCCTCAACGCGGCACCGGCTCGTCCCGTCGCGGTCGATCCCGACGTAACCGTGGTGAACCGTTACGAGGCCGAGGCTCTCTCCCGCCGTGACGGACTCGTCGCCGTCACGCTCGGGGCCGAGGGCGCAGTTCTCTACGAAGACGGGGAGGAGATCGCTCGCGCTACGCCGCCGCCGGTCGACGCCGTCGACGGCACGGCTGCGGGCGACGCGTTCACCGCCTGCCTCCTCGTGTCGCTCCTGGAGGGGCGAGATGCCCATGCCGCGCTCGAGCGAGCCTGTGCCGCAGGAGCTCTTGCCGCCTCGCGGATGGGCGCTCAGCCGTCGCTGCCGACCGCCGCCGAGATCGACGCAATCCTCGCCAAGTAACAGACTGTTACTTGGCTCTTGCGCGCTGGTTGGTGTCCGCGTCGAGCTCGGAGACGAGCCGCTTCGGCGCGACGATCCGGTAGCACTCCTCGATCCAGTCGCAGAGAAGCTCGAAGTCGACGTCCTCGGCGTCGACGGGAACCGTCACCCAGCCGGCCTTGCCCAGGCCGTAGCCGGTTGGCTCGGCACCCTCGATCGAGAGCGCGTGACCGTGCGACTCGACGAGCTTGACCGTGATCCGGTTCGCTGACGGGTCGCCGCCGAAGAACACGAATACCTTCTTGCGGACCTTGGCGACCGTCTCGTTCCAGGGGTGATCCTCTACTGCCTCGGGAAGGGAGAGCGCGAAGGTGAGGAGCTTCGCCCGGACGGCGTCCACGGTCGAGCACGATACTGCTCGCATGGCTCCGGCTCCGACGCCCGTGATCCTCGACTGCGACCCGGGGCACGATGATGCGATCGCGCTCCTGCTGGCACTCGCGAGCCCCGAGATCGACCTTCTCGGCGTCACGACGACGTATGGCAACCAGACGCTCGAGAAGACGACTGCGAACGCGCTTCGCGTCCTCGAGCTCGTGGGGCGCACGGACGTGCCCGTTGCGGCTGGCGCAGACGCGCCGCTCGGGCGGGACCTCGTCGTCGCAGCTCACGTCCACGGCGAGAGCGGCCTCGACGGACCGGCACTCCCAGAGGCGAAGGCAACTCCGGCCTCGACGGACGCGGTTGCCTTCATCGCAGAGCTCGTCCGTACCGCCGATCGGCCCGTGACGCTCGTTCCAACTGGGCCGCTGACGAACATCGCGCGGTACCTCGATGAGCGCGGAACCGACGGCATCGCGCGCATCGTCCTCATGGGCGGCGCCATCGCGGAAGGGAACTTCACGCCGGCGGCCGAGTTCAACGTCTGGTGTGATCCCGAGGCAGCCGCCCGCGTCTTCTCGAGCGGTCTCGACGTGACGATGATCGGGCTCGACGTCACCCACAAAGCCGTTCTCGGCCGCGAGGTCGAGGAGCGTCTGCGAGCTGTCGGGCGGGTCGGCTCGTTCGTCGCAGAGCTCAACGTGTTCTTCAGCCGCTATCACGAGAAGACCTACGGCTGGAACGGCGCGCCGATCCACGACGCGGTGGCAATGGCGCACGTGATCCGACCGGGGCTGGTCGAGACGCGGCACCGCAACGTCGAGATCGAGCTCGAGTCCGACCTCTGCCGCGGGCGAACCGTCGTCGACCTCTGGAGCCGCAGCGATCGCCGGCCGAACGCCCACGTCGCGGTAGATCTGGACGCAAGCGCGTTCTTCGACCTGCTCGTCGAGCGCATCGCAAGCCTCGGATAGCCTCCGCCCATGACCGAGCACGTCGTGGTCTTCGTGGAGGTCCCTTCCGGATCGCGGAACAAGTACGAGCTCGACGAGGAGCTTGGGGCCATCGTCCTCGACCGGAGGCTCTTCACGTCGATGGCGTACCCGGCGGACTACGGGTTCATCGAGGGGACGATGGGGGAGGACGGGGATCCCCTCGACGCGCTCGTCCTCGTCGGGGAGCCGACCTTCCCCGG
>JAERMP010000210.1 GCA_016844515.1 Thermoleophilia bacterium
AATCCCGTGGGAGGGAACGGTCCTCGACGTCGCGCTCGAGAAGAAGGTCGTCCAGAAAGCGGGCTCGTACTTCAGCTTCGACGACGTCCGGCTCGGGCAAGGGCGACAGAACGCCACGGCGTTCCTGAGCGAGAACCCGGACCTCGTCCAGCAGATCCTCGTCCGGATCCAGTCCGAGGCTCCGGACGATCAGATCATCTCCGCCCGTCTGCTCCCGTCGCAGCCGCACTCCGAGGAGGCGGTGGAGGTCGAGCTCGAGGAGGCCGTGCCCGTCGAGAGCTAACGCCGTCTCGATCGGGAGAGCACATGGGAGTCGAGGCGATGACCGACGACGCGTACGAATGCGCGCTTCGCGCGCTTCACCATCGAGATCGGACCGAGTTCGAGATCGAAGAGCATCTTCGCGCTCGCGGCTTCTCGGACGACGACCGCTCGCGGGCGGTCGAGACCCTTCGCCGCACCGGACTCGTCGACGACGAGCGCTTCGCGCACTCGCGGGCGTCGTCGCTCGTAGAGCGCGGTGCCGGAAACGGCCTCATCCGCGCGCGTCTCGCGGGGGCAGGTGTCGCGCACGACCTCGTTGACGGCGCACTCGAGACCGTCGAGGGAGAAGTAGCGCGCGCGCGCCGTATCGTCGGACGCCGCGGAGCCTCGCCGAAGACCGCCCGCTACCTCTACGGGAAGGGGTTCTCCGGCGACGTGATCAGAGCCGTCATTGCGGAGGGTGACGGCGGCGAGTTAGGATGAGCAAGCTTCACCAGGCATTTTCCTGCTCGCACGCGATTCCTGAATCCATGAACTCGATTTCAAACCTCGATGACCAACCCCACCGGCCGGACATCGGCCGACAGCGGAGGACGCGCCACCACCTGAGGTAGCGGTCGTGGGCAGACTCCGGTCGCGGCCGAGCAGGCCGACTGCCGGGTGTGAGCACCGCGGCGTAGCCGCGGACAACGGAATCCTCCCCGGAGGCCTTCATGCTCTCGGCTGTTGCGGCGCTCATCGGAATCCTCGTCGGAGCTCTCGCGGCCTCGGTGGTCCTTCTTGCCCGCTCGAGCTCGCGTGTCCGCACGACGGAAGCTGAGCGGAATCGTCTCCTCGCCGAAGCCGGACGTGAGGCGGACGCGATCCGCCGCGAGGCGCAGGTCGACGCGCGCGAGCAGGCGGTCCAGCTCCGCAGTGAGATCGAGGCGGAGGTCCAGGATCGGCGGGTTCAGCTCGCGAAGATCGAGGAGCGCATCCTCCAGAAGGAGCTCGCGGCTGACGCGGGACTGACCGAGGTCGAGCGCAAGGAGCAGGGCCTCGGCGACCGGGAGGTGCATGTCAAGGCCCTTCAGGAGGAGCTCCGCGAAGCGCAGAAGGAAGCGCTCGGAGCGCTCGAGCGCATCTCGGGCCTCACCGTCCACGACGCCCGCCAGCAGCTGCTCGAGCGCTCGAAGGATCTCATTCGGCACGAGCTCGCTCGAGACGTTCGGCAGATGGAGGAAGAAGCGCGTGCCGACTCGAGACGCCGCGCACGAGCACTCATCGCGGACTCTCTCCAGCGCGTCGCAGCGAGCCATACGGCGGAGGCCACCGTCTCGGTCGTCGAGCTCGCCTCGGACGACCTCAAAGGCCGCATCATCGGCCGTGAAGGACGCAACATCCGCGCTCTCGAACACCTGACCGGAGTCGACTTCATCATCGACGACACGCCGCATGCTGTCGTCCTCTCGTCGTTCGACCCGCTTCGCCGCGAGATCGCGCGGGTCACCCTCGAAAAGTTGATCGAGGACGGTCGAATCCACCCGGCTCGAATCGAGGAGATGTACTACCAGTCGAAAGCGGAACTCGACGAGCACATCCTGCAGGCCGGGGAGCAAGCGGTGTTCGAGGCCAACTGCGGTGAGTTCCAAGAGGAGCTCGTTCGAGTTCTCGGCCGGCTTCGCTATCGCACGAGCTACGGTCAGAACGTCCTGAAGCACACGCTCGAGGTGGTCCATCTCGGCGGGATCATGGCCGCCGAGCTCAAGGCAGGGGTCAAGACGACCAAGCGGGCCGCGCTGCTGCACGACATCGGAAAGGCCATGAGCCACGAGGTAGAGGGATCCCACGCGGCGATCTCCGCTCAACTCGCGCGGCGGCATGGCGAGTCGGAGGGCGTTGTTCATGCGATCGAGGCACATCACTCCGAGGTTCAGCCGCAGACCGTCGAGGCGGTGCTCCTGATCGCAGCCGACGCGGTGTCTGCCTCGAGACCGGGCGCGCGGGGCGAAAGCCTCGAGAACTACATCCGTCGACTCGAAGCGCTCGAGAAGATCGCGACGGCCAAGTCTGGAGTCGCCAAGGCGTACGCGCTGCAGGCAGGACGCGAGATTCGCGTGATCGTCGAGCCGAGCGAGATCGACGACGACGCTGCCGTGCTGCTTTCGCACGAGATCGCACGCGAGATCGAGGATCAACTCGAGTATCCGGGCCAGGTCAAGGTCATCGTGATCCGCGAGAGTCGCGCCATCGAGGTGGCGAAGTAGGCCGCTATCTGCTGCCCGAGACCGTCGAGACGAACCGCCTCGTGCTCCGGATGTGGCGGCCAGAGGACGTGGAGCGGCTGAACGAGATCTACGTACAGCCCGAGTACCTCGAGCACATGCCACCTGCGAGCGCTGCCGCGCACATCGCGGACTACCAGCGCCTCTGGGCGAAGGACGGGTTCTCGAAATGGGCGGCCTGCGAACGGGGAACGGGTTATCTGGTGGGCCGTATCGGGCTCCTCCGGCATGACGACTGGCCACTGGCTCGGGAGCCGGTCGAGGTGGGCTGGGTGCTCGATCGCGCCTACTGGGGCCGCGGCCTGGCGACCGAGGGCGGTCGTGCGGCCGTCGACGCCTGGCGCACGTATCTTGCGGACGAGACGTTGTACAGCTTCACCGTTCCGGAGAACGCCCGCTCACGCGCGGTCATGGTGCGGCTCGACATGACCTTCGGTGGAACCGCACTCTGGCACGGCCGCGAGCACGCGTGGTACTCGCTTGCTCGCCAGGCAGGGTCGTAGTGAAGACCGCCGAGCCGGACCGCCGCGAGCTTCCGGCGAGTGCGACGAAGCTCGGCGAAGCACAGGGCTAGACTGGATCGCCAATGCGCCGATACCACGTCACGACGTTCGGCTGCCAGATGAACGCTCACGACTCCGAGCGCATCAAGGGCATGCTCGAATCTCTCGGTCTCGGCGAGGCCGTATCGCCCGACGAGGCCGATGTCGTCGTGTTCAACACGTGCACAATTCGCGAGAAGCCAGACACGCGCCTCGCGGCGTATCTGGGAAACGCAGCGGCCCGGAAGCGCGAGCGACCCGATCTCGTGATCGCCGTTGGCGGGTGCTATGCGGAGGCTCAACGCGAGCGCATCTTCGAGCAGTATCCGTTCGTCGACGTCGCCTTTGGACCCGGGTCGATCCCACATCTCGCCGACTGGGTCGGCGCCGGAGGCCTTGGGGTCTCGCCCGGTCGCTTCGGGACACACGAGCACTTCGCAGCCGACCTCCCACAGCGTCGCGAGCGATCGTTCCAGGCCTGGGTTCAAGTGTCGATGGGCTGTAACTCCAAGTGCGCCTACTGCATCGTCCCGGCTGTCCGCGGCCGCGAGCAGAGTCGCCGGCCCGGCGAGATCGTCGCTGAAGTGAGCGCGCTTGCGCGTAACGGTGTGCGTGAGATCACGCTCCTGGGCCAGAACGTCAACTCATGGGGACGTGATCTCGCCCCCGATCTCCACATACGGAGTTCGGCGAGCTCCTGCGCGCGTGCGATGCGGTCGGAGGGATCGATCGGATCCGCTTCACGAGCCCTCATCCGAAGGACTTCCGCGAGCCCGTCATCGCCGCAATCGCCGAGTGTGCGAGCGTTTGTGAGCACGTACATCTACCGCTGCAGTCGGGCTCGTCGCGGATCCTCAAACGAATGCGTCGAACATACGACCGCGATCGATACCTGCGCCTGGTGGCGATCCTCCGCGAAGCCGTGCCGGATCTTGCGCTCGGGACCGACGTCATCGTCGGGTTTCCGGGCGAGACCGAGGACGACTTCGCAGAGACCCTGGCGGTCGTCGAGACAGTGCGGTTCGACAGCGCCTTCACCTTCATCTTCTCGCCGCGCGCGGGCACCGAAGCCGCAGGCATGCCGGACCAGGTGCCCGACGAGGTCAAGCACGAACGCCTCGAGCGGCTCGTCGAGGCGACACAGCGCATTGCCGCGGAGCGCAACGCCGAACGGATCGGCGGCGTCGAGGAGGTTCTCGTCGAAGGTTCGAGCCGAACCGACCCGACGTTGCTGCGGGGCCGAACGCGGCGAAACACGATGGTCAACTTCGCGGGCTCGGCGCCGGCGGGCAGCTTCGTCATGGTCGCAATCGATGAGTCGACCTCGGCAACACTCCGCGGACGCGAGGTTTCGCTTGCGGCCGCCTAGCCGCCGGCTCCCCGCGATCTTCCACACTTTCGGCACACCTGTCACACACATGCAACGCCTCCGGCGATACGCTGAAAGCGGGTGGTGGGCTGGGGCGCCCCGTGGGACATGACCTCATCGCTGCTTGAGGTGATCGCGGTCTTCGGCCCGACGGCGTCCGGGAAGACTGCGGTATCGGAAATCGTGGCCATCAAACTCGGCACGGAGGTCGTGTCGGCCGACGCGATGCAGGTGTACAGCGGGCTGCCGATTCTCACGAACCAGCCTGAGTCGCCGACGCGCCTCGTCGCGATCCGGAGTCTGTCGCACGAGTTCTCGGTCGGCGAGTACGCCAAGCTCGCTCACGAGGAGGTCGACGAGCTCGTTCGAACAAATGGCGTCGCCGTCGTCTCCGGTGGAACGGGCCTGTACCTCCGCGCCGCTCTCGTCGACCTCGAGCTACCGCCCGCCGTCGAGACCGGCGCACGCGCACGCTGGGAGGCGCTCTACGACGGAGATCCGAACGCCGCGCACATGCGACTGCAAGACCTCGATCCGGCCGCCGCGGCAATCGTGCATCGCAATGATCGCCGGCGGGTTGTCCGTGCGCTCGAGCTTGCAGAGGGAGGCGGCTCGCTCGTGCCGGCCCACGACCGTCTCTGGTCGACGGAGACGCGCCGGCCGACGTTGGTCGTGGGGCTCGAGGTACCGCCAGACCGGCTCGCGAAGCGAATCCGTACGCGGACCGAGGCGATGTTTGCACGAGGCGTGATCGGCGAGGTACGTCAAGCGCTCGTCGGTGAGATCTCGAAGACCGCCGAGAAGGCGCTCGGCCTGCGCGAGCTCACTGAGCTCCCGCCCGAGCTCGCTCGGGAGCAGCTCATCGCTCGAACACAGCGCTACGCGGCGTACCAGCGAAAGTGGATGCGGCGGATCGGCTCGATAGTCATGATCGAGGGTGACCGTCCTGTAGAGGAGGTAGCGGATGAGATCCTCGGTCTGGTCCGCGCTCGGTAACACATACGTCGTGGTCGAGCCCGATCCCGGGCGGCCTCTCGACTCTTTGCAGGTACATGCTCTCGTAGGCGAAGCCGACGGTATCGTGGAGGTGGCTTCCGCTGGCGTCGAGGAAATGTCGATCGTCATCTGGAACCCCGACGGCTCGCAGGCCGAGCTTTCGGGAAACGGCACCCGCATCGCCGCGGCCTGGCTCACCGAGCGCACGGGTGCTCGCCGGATCTCGGTTCACGTCGGCGAGCGTGAGATCGTCACCAGGGTGCTCGAGAGCGGCGATATCGAGCAGGACCTCGGCGAGGTGCGGGTCGGCTCGCGAGAAGTCGTCGCAGACACGGCTTTCGTCCCGGTGTCGGTGGGCAATCCACACGCGGTCATCGTCGGGGACCCTGCTGAGATCCAGCGCGTCGGGCCGCTGCTCGAAACGCATCCGCGATTCCCCGACCGCACGAACGTGCAGGTCGTCCGGATCGACGGCCCGGGCGAAGTCACGGCACGCGTCTGGGAACGCGGAGTGGGGGAGACATCATCGTCCGGGACGAGTGCAGTCGCCGTCGCAGCCGCGACCCACGGGGCGGGCGAGGTCCTCGTCCACTTTCCCGGCGGCGACCTCCGCGTGCACCTCGCGAATGGCCGCGCGCGTCTCACTGGGCCGGCCGAGCGCGTTTCCTAGCCCGGGTCCTCAGCGAGCTCGACGAGTCGCCCATCCGGGTCCCGAAGGTACGCCGAGCGTCCCCACGGATACTCCCGCGGCTCGACCAGAAACGGAACGCCGTGCGCGCTCAGCTCGTCGCACGCTGCGTCGAGATCCACGACCGAAAAGGCGAAGTGATCCTCGTTCGGAGGCCCGTTCTCCATGGCAGCCCCCCGCTCGTGCACGAGGAGCTTCGAATCTCCTGCGGCGAAGATCGCGCCGCCCGGCCATTCTGCGACCGGCTCGGCGCCGAGAAGACCGCGGTAGAAGGTCGCGGCTGCTGCTACGTCGTCGGTGAAGATCGCGACCTCGACGACATTCGTCATGTCGCGATCTCGAATTCGCGCAGGACGTCGTTGAGGGAGGTCTTGAGATCCGTCGACGCGCTGCGCTCGCCGACGATCAGCGCACACGGGAGGTCGTAGCGCCCGGCCGGGTACTCCTTCGGCCGTGTCCCGGGCAGAACCACCGAGCGCGGCGGTATGTAGCCACGGTGCTCGACCGGCTCGGGCCCGGTGACGTCGATCACCGGAATCGACGCCGACAGAACGACATTCGGTGCGATCACCGCTCCTTCTCCGACGACCACACCCTCGACGACGACGACGCGTGAGCCGAGGAAAGCGCCGTCCTCGACGATGACCGGCTGTGCCTGCGGCGGCTCGAGTACTCCGCCGATGCCGACGCCGCCGGAGAGGTGCACGTCGGCGCCGATCTGCGCGCAGGAGCCGACCGTCGCCCACGTGTCGACCATCGTGCGCGGGCCGACCCAGGCGCCGATGTTCACGAACCCCGGCATGAGGACGACGCCCTCGGACAGGAACGAGCCGTAGCGCGCGACGCCTGGAGGGACGACCCGAACGCCCCGCTCCGCATAGTCCGCCTTCACCGGGATCTTGTCGAGGAAGTGGAGCCCGCCCACATCCATGGGCTCAACCTTCCGCAGCCGGAAGTAAAGGAGGATTGCCTTCTTCGCCCACTCGTTCACCATCCAGCCGGTTGTTGCCCGTTCGGCCACGCGCACTTCACCGCGATCGAGAAGCGCCACCGCCTCCTCGATCGGGACCGGATCGAGCTCGCCGCTCGCCCACAGCTCGTCGATACGCCGCGCCAGCTCCATCACGCAGCATCTTCCACGATCGCGCCGCGGAGGAACCGCTCGAGCGTCTCGTACGCCTGGACGAGCGCCGCAATCTCGACTCGCTCGTCCTGACGGTGTGCGTAGGCCGTATGACCGGGACCGAAGTTCACCGCGTCGATGCCGTTCGCAGTGAAGTCTGCGACGTTCGTCCAGGCCTGCTTGGGCTCGATTGCGAGGTTGCCGGCGGCGCTCAGCGCACGCACGAGGGCGGAGTCGGTGACGACCCGAGCGGGAGCGGCATTGCTCGAGATCTCGAGCGTCGCGCGCGCCGGAGTGAGCGAGCGGAGGTACGACTCCGCCTCGTCCGGGGTCCTCTTCCGGGGTCCGATCGGGTGGATAGCGCAGGTTGAGCGTCACAGTGGCCTCGCCCGGTATGACGTTGTCGGCGATCCCGGACTCGAACCGAGTCACGGATATGACCTCCTTGAACTCGAGACCGCCAACGACGGCGACGCGGGGCGCGAGCTCGAGGAAGCTCGGAAGTTCGGCAACTGCCCGCTCAATGGCGCTGTCGGCAAGCCACGGCCGTGCCGAGTGACCGCTTCTACCAGCGAAGACGAGTCGCGCGACGATGTTGCCGAGACAGCCGGCCTGAATCCGTCCATCGGTTGGCTCGAGGACGATCGCCAACGCGGTGTCGTGAATCGCGATTGACGCTTCGAAGAGCGCCGGAAGGGGGTTGTACTCGCCAGGCAGCTCCTCGCGTCCGAAGAGAACGAGCCCGACGTCGTACGGTTCTGAAGATTCCTTCTGGAGATCGCGCACGAGCTCGATCGCGACCGCCAGGCCGCCCTTCATGTCGCTCGCACCGAGGCCGTGCACCGCGCCGTCCCGAATCGCGCCGGGTAGGTTGTCCTGCGCGGGCACCGTGTCGTAGTGCCCGGTGAGGACCACGAGCGGCACGTCACGCCGCTTCTCGGGAACGAAGAAGAAAGCCTCGTCGCCGGCGCACTCGACAGCGAGCCCGGAGGGGACCAGCGTCAAGATGTGCTTTCGAATCGCGTCCTCGTTCCGACTGACGGACGGGATGTCGACCAGCTCGAGCGTCCGCGCGGCAAGGCGATCGGC
>JAERMP010000360.1 GCA_016844515.1 Thermoleophilia bacterium
CAGCCGCAGCAGCAGCGGCCGAGACCGCTCAGGCTGACGAGGCTCCGGCGGTGGAGACGGAGACCGCAGAGTGAGCTCGTTCAAGATCACCCAGGTGCGCAGCGGGATCGGCCAGTCCCATCGGCACTTGGGCACGCTGCGCGCTCTCGGCCTCGGCAAGATCGGCCGCAGCGCGGAGCACAAGGACTCCCCGCAGCTGCAGGGCATGCTGCGGCAGGTCCGGCACCTCGTCCGGGTCGACGGAAAGTAGAAGGCGATGACTGACGAGCTGAACCTGTCCAACCTGAAGCCCGCCCAGCCGCGCAAGGACCGGAAGCGGATCGGACGCGGTCTCGGGTCTGGCAAAGGACGCTATTCCGGCCGCGGCATCAAGGGTCAGAAGTCCCGCTCAGGCTCGAACAAGATGCCGGCCGGCTTCGAGGGCGGACAGATGCCGATCGACATGCGCATCGGGAAGCTCCGCGGGAACACGTCTGCGGACGCCATGCCGATTGGTCCGTTCCGCACGTACAACCAGCCGGTCAACGTCGGTGACCTCGAGCAACGTTTCGAGGCCGGAACCGACGTCACGCTCGAGGCGCTCAAGGCCGCCGGGCTCGTGCGCAAGCTATCGGTGGACGTCAAAGTCCTCGGAGAAGGCCTGCTCACCAAGCAGCTCTCGGTGACCGCGCACTCGTTCTCGAAGTCGGCGGTCGAGAAGATCGAAGGTGCCGGTGGCACCGTGGTTCGGCTCCGCGAACCGGTCGAGCGGAAGAAGAAGCGGCACAAGAAGACTTCTGCGCCGGTCGCCGAAGAGCCCGAGGCCACCGCAGAGCCGGAGGCTGAGGTCGAGGGCGAGCCCGAGGAGGCGGAGGCAGAGAGCCCGGAGAGCGGGTCATGACAACCACAGACACAGCGGCCGCGAATTGTCCGCGAAGCGGACCAGGGGAAGGGGTCCGGGGGAACCGGGAGGTTCCTCCGGCATCAACCAGCGACCAGAATCCGCACTCGCGGATTCTGGTCTTGCGCCCCGAGAGCGGGTCATGACAGCCACAGACACAGCGGCCGCGAAGCGGACGCCTTCAGGGATTTTCGCGCGACCAGAATCCGCACTCGCGGATTCTGGTCTTGCGCCCAAGTAGATGTTCTCCTGGCTCGCGAACGCATGGCGGGTGCCGGAACTCCGGGAGCGTGTCCTCTTCACGGCCATGATCCTGGCGATCTACCGGCTCGGCTCGTGGATTCCGGCGCCTGGAGTCAACTCGCAGACGATCGAGGATTACTTCTCGGGTCGCGGCGACACGATCCTCGGCTTGCTCAACCTCTTCTCGGGAGGCGCGCTCTCGCAGTTCTCCCTGCCGGCTACGCCAAGATCACGCAGTACACGCGCTACCTGACGGTCATGCTGGCCGCGGCGCAGGCGACCGGATACGCGTTCCTGTTCCGCAACCAGGGAGCGCTCGACGCGGGCTCGGGCGAGATGGTCCTCATCGTCGTCTCCCTTACCGCGGGCACAGTCCTGCTCATGTGGATGGGCGAGCTGATCACGAAGCGCGGTGTCGGAAACGGGATCTCGATCCTCATCTTCGCCTCCATTTTGGTCGGCGCCCCCATCGGCATCGCCGCCTGGTGGAACGGCGGCCCGATGGAGAAGCTCTTCTTCCCGCTGATCGCCGTCGGAATCTGCGCAGCCGTCGTGTTCGTGCAGGAGGGGCAGCGGCGGATCCCGATTCAGTATGCGAAGCGGATGGTGGGTCGCCGAATGACGACGGGCGGATCCACCTACCTCCCGTTGCGCGTGAACATGGCCGGCGTCATCCCGATCATCTTCGCCGCGGCGATCCTCGCGTTCCCGCCCACGATGGCGCAGTACTTCCCGACAACCCAGGACTTCGTCAACGAATACTTCCAGCCCGGCGATTGGATCTACCTGCTGATCGAAGGCCTGATGATCGTGATCTTCACGTATTTCTACACGGCGGTCCAGTTCAACCCGGTCGACCAGGCGGACAACCTGCGCCGATACGGCGGCTACATCCCGGGGATCCGTCCCGGTCCGCCGACCGCCCAGTATCTCGACCGGGTCCTGTCCCGTCTGACGCTCCCGGGGTCGCTCTTCCTGGCCTCGGTCGCCATCCTCCCGAGCCTGTTCATCGCGTACGGCGGCTTCTCGCAGGCCAGCGCGGGAGCTCTCGGCGGTACGTCTGTGTTGATCGCGGTCGGCGTCGCGCTGGACACCATGCGCCAGATGGAGTCGCAGATGATGGCGCGCTCGTACGAGGGCTTCCTCAAGTAGGGGCGAGGCTTGCCTCGCCCTCGCATCGCGACATCATGAGGATCTTGATCTTGGGCCCCCAGGGGTCAGGGAAGGGAACGCAGGCGAAGGGCATCGCCGCGCTGCACGACACGCCGCATGTGGCGACCGGAGACATTCTCCGCACGGCCGTGTTGGAGGGCACCGAGCTCGGCCGGCGTGTGCAACCGATTCTCGTTCGTGGCGATCTCGTTCCGGACGAGCTCATGGTCGATCTCATCCGAGAGCGGCTTGCGGACGAGGAGGGGTTCGTCCTCGACGGG
>JAERMP010000055.1 GCA_016844515.1 Thermoleophilia bacterium
CCCCGACGCGAGCCGGATGTCGACCTCGAGGGCGGGGTTGCCCCGCGAGTCGAGGGGCTGCCGAGCGTGCACGTGGGCTATGGCCGTCATGCGAGCATCTCCTTTGCGCGGTCGTAGTACTCGTCCTGTGCCTCGAGGTCCAGTGCTCGCCAATCCACCCCGTCGGCGGCCGCAAGCTCCGCGGCCAACGCGACACGCGTGGTGAAGCGGCGCGTCGTCCCGCGCAGCGCGAGCTCCGGATCGACGTTGAGCCTGCGGGCGACGTTCACGAGCGTGAAGAGGACGTCGCCGACCTCGTGAAACGTCCCGGCGTCCGCCTCCGTCTCGGGAAGCGGCGCGCCCGCTCGGTCGACCGCGGCGACGAGCTCGTCGATCTCCTCGCGAACCTTGGCCAGCGGGCCGGCGAGATCCGGCCAGTCGTAACCCACCGTCGCCGCTCGCCGCTGCACCTTGCGCGCCTGGAGCAGCGCGGGCAGCGCTTCGGGAACGTCGTGGAAGATGCCCTCTCGCCCCTCCTGCTCCGTCTTCAGCTCCTCCCAGCGCTCGCGAACGCGACCAGGAGTCCGAGCCTCGGCGTCGCCGAAGACGTGCGGATGGCGGCGGACGAGCTTGGCGTGGACGTCGCGCGCAACCGTCTCGAGATCGCCGTCACCGGTCTCCTCGAGGAGGAGTGCAAGGAAGTAGACCTGGAAGAGCAGGTCGCCGAGCTCCCCTCGTAGCTCGTCCGCGTCGCCCGCCAGAGCGGCATCGGCGACCTCGTAGGCCTCTTCGACCGTATGCGGGACGATCGTCCGCGCAGTTTGCTCGCGGTCCCAGGGGCACTCCCGGCGGAGCTGCCGGGTCAACTCCTGGAGGTCGAGGAGCGCCTCAGCGAGGCTCATCGATCGGGGATCCTACTGGGTCTCGGTCGGTGCCTCGGGAAGCTCCGGCGGCTCGTAGCCGACCGCGTAGCTGACCTTGCCGTCGTACTCGGAGCGAAGATCCTCGACCCATGCGGACATGACCTCGTTCCGCTTCTGCTGGAGCAGTGTGGCGCGAATGGACGCCTTCACCTGGTCGAGCGGCGTCGTCTTTGCAGGACGCACCGGCGAGACGGCCTCGATGACGTGATAGCCGTACTGCGTCTTCACAGGCTTGGACAGCTCACCCTGATCGAGCTCGAACGACGTCTTGTCGAACTCGGGGACGGTCTGACCCCGCGAGATCGTGAGCTTGCCGCCGGAATCCTTGCTGCCGGGGTCCTCGGAGTTTGCCTTCGCGAGTGAGGCAAAGCCGGCTCCGCCCTCCAGCTCGGCGTAGATCTGGTCGGCTTTGGCCTTGCTCTTCTCGAAGTCGACCTGCCCGTTCGCGCCCTTCTCGGCGATGAGGATATGCCTGACGTCGCGTGATTCGGGCGTTCCGTACTGCGACTGGTTCTGCGTGTAGTAGCTGAGCACGTCCTGATCCGAGACCTTCGTGTCCTTCGTAATCTCCTCGAACAGTTTCTGGGCCAGCACCGACGTCTCGAGAGTCGAGCGATAGTCCTCCGGCGTGAGGCCCTGCTGCTTCAGAGCCTTCTCGTACTCCTTCTCGTTCCCGTCGAAGCGGTCCTTGATGAGCTCTTCCTCGGCCGCGGCGACGTCCTTCGCGGCGATCTCGATGCCGAGGTCCTCGGCTGCCTGCCTGAACTCCTGGCGCTGGACGAGGTACGCCACGTACTGCGTCTGGAGGCTCTGGTACTCCGGCGTTCCTGCCTTCGGGAACTCCTGCTTGTTCACCTCGGAGCCCTTCTTCGCCTGATCGAGGAGCTGCTCGAGCTCGTCCTTCGAGATCTCCGTGCCGTCGACGACCGCGATCGAGTCGGACGGGACGCTGGCATTGCCTCCGCATGCGGACGCGACGAGAGCGGCGGTCGCTCCCAGGACGGCAAGTGTGATTCGCACGAGGTTCATCGAAGCCGGTCTCTTATAGCCGAGGCGTTATTAGGCAGACGTTGTGGTCTGTTCGCAAGTTGCATGGATATCCCTTTCGCACCGCACAAAAAAAGGCCGCGGCTCACGCGGCCAGACGGGCCTGGACAATAGCATCGGGCAGCTCCAGCGCTCGCTCGAGGGTCTCGACGCGAAGCGAGACTTCGCGCTTCTGCGTCGAGTAGATCGCCGTCGGCTCCGTGCCGATGAGGGCACGAACCTCGACCGAGCCAAGCGTCAGCGGCCCGACCGTCGCGCGTCCGCCGCGGTATACGAGGTAGTCAGCGCCCAGGCGAGCGAGCTTCAGCTTCGCCTCCTGGATCGCGAGCAGGTTCGAGACGGGCTCGGGCAGCGGCCCGTACCGATCCTCGGTCGCCTCCACGAGCTCCCGAAGCTCGTCCTCGTCCTCGACGAGCGCGATCCGACGATGGAGGTCGATCTTGAGCGCCTCCGCAGCGATGTACGACGCAGGGACGTAAGCATCCACGCGGGCATCGACGCGGACAGGTCGCGTCGCGACGCGCCTGCGGCCGGAGAGCTCGGCGACGGCCTCGTCCAGCATCTCCACGTAGAGCTCGAACCCGAGTGCCGCGACGTGCCCCGACTGCTCGGGCCCGAGCAGGTCGCCCGCTCCGCGGATCTCGAGGTCACGCATCGCGATCTGGAATCCGGAGCCGAGCTCCGTGTGGTCGGCAAGCGTCGCCAGCCGTGCCCTTGCTTCGGGAGTCAGCTCCGAGGCCTCCGGGTAGAACAGGTAGGCGTAGGCCAGGACGTCCGAGCGGCCCACGCGGCCGCGAATCTGGTAGAGCTGCGCGAGCCCGAGCGCGTCTGCCCGCTCGACGATGAGCGTGTTCGCCTGCGGGATGTCGATCCCCGACTCGATGATGGTGGTCGAGACGAGCACGTCGGCGTCCCCGGCGACGAATGCGTGCATGCGCTCCTCGAGCTCGCGCTCGGACATCTGGCCATGCGCAACGAGGAAACGAAGATCGGGGCAGAGCTGCTCGAGCTTCTCCGCCACCTCGTCGATCGACTCCACCCGGTTGTGGAGGTAGAACGCCTGACCCCCGCGGGCATGCTCGCGCTCCAGGGCCGTCTTCACGAGCTCGTCGTCGTACTCACCGACAGTCGTGCGAACCGGGCGGCGCCCCGTAGGGGGTGTCTCGATGATCGAGATGTCGCGCAGGCCCGAGAGCGACATGTGCAGTGTGCGGGGGATCGGCGTCGCCGAAAGCGCAAGCACGTCGACCTCGACCCGGAGCGAGCGCAGGAGCTCCTTCTGTGCGACGCCGAAGCGCTGCTCTTCGTCGAGGACGACCAAGCCGAGGTTCTTCGGAATCACATCGCGCGAGAGGACGCGATGGGTGCCGATGAGGACCTCGACCTTCCCGTCCTTGAACTCGGCGAGGACGCGCGCCTGATCCGCTTTCGTGCGGAAACGCGACACCATCTCCACGCGAACAGGGAAGTCGCGATAGCGCTCGCGAAACGTGTTCCAGTGCTGCTCGGCGAGGATCGTCGTCGGGCAGAGGACCAGCGTCTGCCGGTCATTCACCGCCGCCGCGAACGCCGCTCGCACGGCGACCTCCGTCTTCCCGAAACCGACGTCGCCGCAGACCAGCCGATCCATGGGTCGCGCAGCTTCGAGATCCTCCTTCACCGCCTCGATCGCCTGCAGCTGGTCGTCCGTCTCGCGGTACGGGAACGAGCTCTCGAGGCGCTCGAGCCAGTCGCTGGAGAGGTCGAGAGCGTGGCCGGGCGCCTGCTGGCGACTCGCGTAGAGGGCGAGGAGCTCCCCCGCCAGCTCGCGCACGGAGGCGCGAGCGCGGCTCTTGAGGTTCTGCCAGGCCTTCCCGCCGAGCTTCGAGAGCGATGGAGCGCGGGCGTCCGCCCCGATGTAGCGGGAGACCTTCGGGAGCTGCTCGTGCGGGACGTACAGCCGATCCTCGCCCTTGAACGCGAGGTAGAGGTAGTCACGCGTGACGCCGGCGACCTCCTTGGTCTCGAACCCCAGGAGCTTGCCGACGCCGTGATCCTCGTGGACGACGTAGTCGCCAGTTCGGAGGTCGGCGAACGACTGGAGCGCACGGCCGAGCCTCGCGTCGGCCCGCGGGGGGCGCTTTCGGAACACCTGCGAGTCCGGAAGGACCGCGAGTGCGAGGTCTCTCCAGACGAAGCCGCGACGCGCAGCGCTGACGACGAACCGAAGTGAGGGGTCGGGCGATAGCTCGGCGACCTCCTCGTGGACTGCGGCCCCGACCTTTCGGAGCAGACGCTGTGTGCGCAAAGCCTCGCCACGGTGAGGAAAGGTGACGACGACCCGCCGGCCCTGGCGGACCATCCCGGCGAGCTCGTTCTCGGCCTCCGCCAGCCCGCGCGCGGCGATCGCCGGCCGCAGAGCCTCGAACACGTGGGGTTGAGACCGCGGCAGCGGCTCGAGCTCGGCGGCGCCGTCCAAACTCTGAGGCGCGAGGCTCTCTTCCTCCCAGAGCTGCCTCACGTCGTCGACCTGCCAGACGACGTCGGGCGGTCGTTCGAGCAGCGGCACGCGGTCGTCGAGAGCCTCGCTCGCGTCGCTCTCGAGCTCGTCGGGATCGTGTAGTCGTTCGCCCGCCGGGTAGATCACAGCCGCGTCGACCGGATGAAGGGTGCGCTGCGTGAACGGCGAGAACGCCCTGATGTGCTCGATCTCGTCGCCAAAGAGCTCGATCCGAAGGGGCTCGCGCCCGGTGCTCGGAAACACGTCGACGAGCCCTCCCCGTACGGCGATCTGTCCCCGTTCCTCCGCTCGCTCGACGCGCTCGTACCCGGCTAGCGCGAGCGCCTCGACAAGGCCGTCGATGCCCGGCTCGTCGCCGGGAGCGACGCGCACGATGTCGGGTCGTTCCTGCGCAGGTGGCATGCCCTCCGCGAGTGCGCGCGCGGATACGCAGACGAAGCCTCCGTCGGCGAGCACGGCCAGCGCGCGTGCGCGCTCGCCGACGAGATGTGCCGGCGGCTCGAGCCCCGAGCCGAGGCGAACGCCGCGGCTCGGGAGCAGCGCGACACACGCCGGATCGCTGTACCAGGAGACCGCCTCGGCCGTGTCGCGCGCCTCCTCGTCCTCGGCGAGCAGGCACACGAGCGGGCGCGCAAGAGTTTCGTGGAGCGCAGCGAGAACAAGCGGCAGCGCGGGATCCGAGACACGCGCGGGCGTCGGGAAGTCGTCAATGAATGCGCGAAATCGCTCGCTCGAGGCGAGCTCGGCGACGAGACCTGAAAGAGCGGATCGGGCTGGGTCCATACGGCTGGCGGGAATCGCGTCCCGCGGGGTCATCGTACCGTTGCCCCGTCAGGCGGGATCTTCGGGCTGCAGCCAGACGAGGGGCTCGCCTCGATCGGCGAACCCGTGGCGCTCGTAATGGCCGAAGCTCGCCTCGCTCGGCCAAACCATGAGAAGCTCGACGTCCGACTCGAGCGCCCAGGCGGTCACGGCATCGAGAACGCGGCCACCGATACCGCGGCCGCGGAACTCGGGTCGCGTGTAGACGTTCGTCAAGTACCCGATCGCGCGGTGTTCTGCGATCGGGCGCGGGATCTTCTCGATCGTTCCGACGAACGCATGCGAGACGATCGCACCCTCCGCCTCGGCGACCCAGACGACCCACCGGCCGGACCGAATCCCGCTCGAGACGAGGTGCGTGAACGATTCCTCAAAGTCGCTTCGTCGAGCTTCCCCTTCGGTCGAATCCTCGAACGTGAAGGTGCGTCGGAGCTCCGCGAGCTCCGCAACGTCGTCGACTGTGGCTGTGCGAATGACAACGCTGTCCACGCGGCAAACGCTAGCGCCCTTCACCAACCACCCCCAGGGGCACCCCCGTGCCCTCTATGAACGGTATCGAGAGAACAGCTACACCTGGGTAACGAGAGTGTCGAAAGACCGCGCCACCGACGACGACACGGTCGAGGCGTCAGTTGAAGCGCTGCTGCACGGCTTCGAGACCTTCCGACACGAGAGCTTCCACTGCGTCGGCTGCGCGAGAGACGATCGCCTCGCGATCCTCGTGCGCCTCAAAGGGCGCGAGAACGTAGTCGGCCACATCACGCGGATCACCCCTCCCGGGCCGACCTACGCCAATCCGCAAGCGAAGGAACTCCGGTGTGCCGAGCGATTGGGCAATGGAACGCAGGCCGTTATGGCCGCCGAGCCCACCGCCGAGTCGCGCCTGCAGGCGGCCCACGTCGAGATCGACGTCGTCGTGGACGACGAGCACGTCCTCCGGCACGACCTTGAAGTACCGGGCGGCGGCCGAGAGAGAGCGGCCCGACTCGTTCATGTACGTCTCCGGCTCGAGGAGCGCGACGCGCGAGTCGCTCATTCTCGTCTCGCACAGCCGCCCGTCGAACTTCGACTTGAACGTCGCCTCGCAGCGCCGTGCCAGCTCGTCGACAACCATCCAGCCGGCGTTGTGGCGGTCTCGTTCGTACCTCGCTCCGGGATTGCCGAGGCCGGCGATGAGCAGATCGAGCGTCGAGGCAGCCTCGCCTCGACGAAACAGGCGCACTGCTAGAGGCTTGATGTGGGTTGGGGGTGCGTACGGGGAGGGTATGCGCCAAGCAGCGTGGCCGGCTCGGTCGATGCCAAGGCTGGTGGCCTTGGTGCCGACCGGGTCGGGTGCGATGCGCCGTGCGCAGACCCCCAACCGGACGTGCCCCTAACCCGCATCAAGCCTCTAATCCTCTGAGCTTGAGTCGGACGGCTCGCCCTCTTCGGCGGCCTCCGCCCCCGGAGCGGCCTCCGCCTCCGGAGCACCCTCCGCAGCTGCCTCCTCGGCCGCCGCAGCGTCGGCTTCCTCGATCTCCGCGTAGCCACGCGGCAACGACACCGTCGCGATGACGGTCTCGTGTGGGTCGTCGAGGAACGTCACGTTCTCGATCGTCGGGATGTCTGCGAGGCGCAGAACGTCGCCGACCTCCAAGTGCTCGATGTCGACGTCGATGTGCTCCGGAACGTTCGCGGGAAGCGCTTCGACCTGGAGCTCACGCGCAATGAGTGAGAGGACACCACCGGTTTTCACGCCCGCGGACTCACCGATGAGATGCACGACGACCGTCGCATGAATCGCCTGATCGAGCCGGATCTCACGCAGGTCGATGTGCGAGATCGTGCCGCGGATCGGATCCTGCTCATACTCGGCGAGAATCGCCGCGTGCACGGTCGCGTGGTCATCGCCACTCGGAGATCTCGTTCAGGAACGACGATCGCGCGCGAGTGGCCTTTTCCGTAGAGCACGCCTGGGATGAGCCCTTGCGATCGCAAGCGCCGCGACGGGCGCGAGCCGAGATCCTCGCGCTCGCGTACCTCCAGCTTCAACCTGTCTCCGGACACGGCCGCGGATTGTAGCGACGCGCGCGATCTAGAAGAGCTGGTTCTCCCCGCCGAAGATCGCCGACACCGAGTCGTCGCTGAAGACGTTCATGATCGTCTCGGCGAGAAGACCGGAGACTGTGAGCACCGTGAGGTTCTTCGGGCGTAGCAACGGGTCGATCGGCACGGTGTCCGTGACGACGATCCCGGTGATGTCGCTCCCCTTGAACCGGCTCAGCGCGTCTCCGCAGAACAGCCCATGCGTGGCGAAGACCCAGACGTCCTTGACGCCGTGCTCTTTCAGCGTCGCGACGTTCGCGAGCAACGTGCCCCCGGTCATGATCACGTCGTCGCCGACGATCGCGACCTTGTCGCGGACGCGGCCCGCGATCTCAGTCACAGAGGCCTGATCGTGTGCGGGCCGGGTCTTGTGCATGATCGCGAACTCCGCTTCGATCATCTCCGCAAACCGAACGGCGAGCCGCGCGCGCCCCGCGTCGGGCGAGACCGAGACGACGCCCTCCCCCGTGAGCCCGAGGTCGCGGAAGTGGCGCGCAAAGAGCGGCAGCGCAGTCATGTGGTCGACCGGGATCGTGAAGAAACCCTGGACCTGTCCTGCGTGGAGGTCCATCGTCAGCACGCGATCGGCGCCCGCCAGCTGAAGCATGTCGGCCACGAGGCGGCTCGAGATCGGCTCACGTGGCTTCGCCTTGCGGTCCTGGCGGGCGTACGGAAACAGCGGCATGACCGCGGTGATTCGCTTCGCCGACGCGAGCTTCGCGGCCTGGATCATGAAGAGGAGCTCCATGAGGTTGCGGTCGACCGGTTCACAGCCGGTCTGCAGGATGAACACGTCCGCGCCGCGGATCGACTCCTCGTAGCGGCAGTAGGTTTCGCCGTTCGCGAACGTCTCCAGCTCGATCTCTCCCAGTTCCACACCGAGCTTCTCGGCGATCTTCTGCGCGAGCTCTCCGTGGGAGCGACCGGCAAAGACCATCAGCCGCTTCTGCGGGGTGAGCGGGATCGCGTGCCCAGTCGTCATCTCGACACGCGGGACGTCCGCTTCGAGCCCAGGCAGGGTCTGCTCAATCGTTCCGCTTTCCACCGCGTCCTTCCTTGTTGACCTGCTTCGCCCGCGCAATCGCGAGCGACCCTGCAGGAACATCCTCTGTGATCACGGAGCCGGCTGCAATCCATGCGTCGTCGCCGATCGTCACTGGAGCGACGAACGCATTGTCGACGCCGGTCCTGACGTTGCGACCGATCACGGTGCGCTCCTTCACCCGCGTGTGCTCCTGGTTCGCAGTGATATTTCCGGCGGCAATGTTGGTATCGGCACCGACGTCGGCGTCGCCGAGGTACGTGAGGTGCGGGACCTTGGTGCGCTCTCCGATGACAGAGTTCTTGATCTCGACGAACGTGCCGGCCTTCGCTCCCGCCTCGAGCACCGTGCCGGGGCGAAGGTAACAGAAGGGGCCCACGAGGGCGTTCTCCCCTACAACCGCGTCGACGAGCACCGCGTGGGGTCCGACCTCTGCACCCGCGGCCACGCGCGAGGTGCCGCGAATCACGGTGAAAGGGTGGATGACGGCGTCCGGCTCGAGCACGGCGTCGGCGTCAATCCACGTCGTGTGAGGGTCGACGATCGTGACGCCGGCCAGCATGTGCGCGTGGTTGATCCGGTCGCGGAGCGCAGCAGCCGCCCCGGCCAGCTCAGCGCGCGTGTTCACACCCTCGGTCTCCACAGGATCTCCTCCCTTGTGCACCGCGACGCGTCCTCCGTCCGAAACCAGGAGCGCGACCGAATCCGTCAGATAGAGCTCGCCCTGCGCATTGTGCGGCGAGAGCCGATCGAGCATCGGCCACAACTTATCCGCACGGAAGACGTAGATGGACGAGTTGACCTCACGCACAGCGCGCTGCTCGGTCGTCGCATCCTGATACTCGACGATCGCCGCGAGCCCACCGTCGTCGCCACGAAGCACCCGCCCGTACTGCTTTGGTTCATCAGGCTCGAACGATAGAACCGTCGCCCACGCCCTCTCGCGCTCGTGAGCGTCGACGAGCTCTCCGAGAAGACCGGGCGTAAGGAGAGGTGTGTCGCCCGAGAGCACGAGCACGTTCTCGGCTCGGCCTTCGAGCGCGCGCCTCGCACTGCGAACGGCGTCTCCGGTACCCAGCGGCACCTCCTGCACTGCGACCTCGAGCCCGTCGAAGGCGTCAACGGTCGTGGGCGCTGTGACGACGACGACGGGGTCCGCCCCGAGCACTCTCGCTGACTCGAGCACCCAATCGACCATACGGCGGCCGAGTAGGGGATGCAGGTGCTTCGGGACGTCGGAGCGCATCCGTGTCCCGAGACCCGCGGCCATCACGACCGCTCCGAGCTTCGGCTTCGTGGCGTCCATGGTTGACGTCCCCGCGGAGCCTGTGTGCGGCGACGGAGGTTCACAGTCTCGCACGCGGGACAGAGGGCGAGGCTCAGATCCCGCCGTGGCGAACACTTTCCATCACGCCTGCAACGCGCTGAGGATTGCGACGCCGGACGCAATCGCCACGACTCCGACGATTTGAACCCGGGTCAGACGCTCACCGAACACGAAGTACGCCGCGACCGCGGCGACCGCGGCGAACTGGGAGGCCAGCACGGCGCTTACGGCAATCCCGTGACGTGCGCCGAGCGCGAAAGATGCGAACCCCACGACCTCCGCGACCCCCGCGACGAGCACGAAGGGCGCCGCCTCTCGGGTCAACACCAACCGCGCGGTGACCGCCAGCGGAAGTGCGATCAGCAGGACGCCGACGATACGCGGCGGAAGGACGGCCCACACGACCGGGAGTCCCGAGCTTACGCGACCAGTCGCATACAAACCCACTCCGAACGACAGCGCGGCGGCGAGGCCTAGGAATCCGGCACGCCCGTCGTGCAGCGCCGAATCGGTGTCGGCCGAATCGCGACCCATCGCGGCCAACACGATTCCCACGGCGACGACGACGAGTACTAGGCCGGTGCCGGGAGCGAGTTGCTCTCCCGCCACGACCGCGATGACGGCGGCGATCGCCCCCTCTGACGACACGATCGGCGCAACGATCCCGACCTTGCCGATCTTGAATCCGGAGTACGCGAAGAGAAGACCGATGGTGTTGCCGAAACCCGCCACGAAGAGCAAGCCGAGCGCTTCCCCATCGAGATTCGGCACACCTTCGACTGCGGCCCAGGGCACCGTGATCGCGAGGCCCGTCAGCATCACCCACGCGAGGACGGATGGCGCGCCGATCAGTCGCGCGGCACGGGTGGCGCAAAGAGTTGCCGCCGCCCATGCCAGCGCGGCACCGAGCCCGCCGAGGACCGCGACCATTGGCTCGGGAGGCTATCGCGCAACTCGAACCCGAGAAGAGCTGGGGCGCCAGGATTCGAACCTGGGATCACGGGACCAAAACCCGTTGCCTTACCGCTTGGCCACGCCCCAATGCAGGACGATCATCTTGCCACTCCCGGCCGCTCCCCCGACTCACACCGGTCGCGCGAGCCACGTCAGCCCAGCGCTACGCGAGGTCGCAGCGGCATGCTCAGCTTCGTCGGCCTGCTCGAAGAGGCCATAGACGGTGGGGCCCGCGCCGGACACGTCTGCCCGGAAGGCACCCAGCTTCACGAGCTCCTCGGCCACGGGCGAGGAGTCAAGATCGTTTCTCGGCAGACGAGCGAGGTCGCGCACATGTTCCACGCGGGCGAGCTCGTCCAGCAGCACCGCCCGACGCTCCTCGAAACCGGCGGCGCCGTGTCGGCCGTCGAAGCCGCGGTACACGGCCCCGGTGGATTCCTTCGACCGCGTGTCTGGGAGGACGAGAACCACCACGTAATCCGTCGGAAGGTCAACGCGTTCGAGCTCGGTACCGTCACCGGTCGCGAGCTGCGTGCCTTCAGTGAGGAAGAACGGAACGTCCGCGCCGAGTCCCGCGGCGATCGTGTGCATCTCCGCAGGGGCCAGGGGTTGCGGGAGGCCGGAATTGGCGAGCGCGAGTGCAGACGCCGCATCGGAGCTTCCGCCGCCCAGGCCGGCCGAGACGGGAATCCGCTTCTCGATCCGTGCTCGCCACCGCGGGGCGATGCCGGCGGCGTCTGCGAGAGCCTCCAAAGCGCCGCGTACCAGCGTGTCGTCATCGAAACCCTCGACCGTCAGGGCGTCCGCGGGCTCGAGCTCGATGTCGTCGGCGAGGTCGATCCTTTGAAGCACGGTGACGAGCTCATGCTTTCCGTTCTCGCGCAGCGGGCCCACGACGAGCGCGAGGTTGATTTTCGCGTAGGCCTTGGCCCGCTTCACCTGAGCTCCTCGGCGAGGGCGACGAACTCGCTCGGCGCAAGCTCCTCCGCGCGGGACTGCGCTGGTCGGCCGATCGCGGCCAGCCCTTCTTCGACGCGTGCGCGTGGTGCCAGTCCCGTGAGGGCGACGGAGTTCGCCAGCATCTTGCGGCGGTGAGCGAATGCGGCCTCCACGATAGGTCGAACGTCAGCGAGTAGCGGCCCGGGTGAGCGAGTGAAGGCGACGAGCGCGGAGTCCACGCGCGGGCGCGGTCGGAACACCGTGGGCGACACGGCGTGGAAGCCCGTCTTCCGAGCGGACAGTTGAACCAGCACCGAGACGGCGCCGTAGGCCTTCGTGCGGGGCTCCGCGAAGAACCTGTCCGCGACCTCGCGCTGAACCATCACGCACCAACGCTCGATTGATCGAACGTGCTCGAGGGTCTCTAGGACGAGCGGCGTGGCGATGTTGTACGGCAGGTTCGCGACGAGCTTTCGCGGACGCGGTTCGAAGGCGCCGAGATCGAGCCGGAGGGCATCGCCGAAGACGAGCCGCACGTTCTCGTGCTCCGCAACCATCGTCGAGAGTGACTCTGCGAGCGCACGGTCGATCTCGATGGCGTGCACGAGTTCGACGCGCTCGGCGAGGTAGCGAGTGAGGATCCCGAGCCCCGGACCGACCTCCAGGACGACATCGTCCGACTGAAGCTGCGCGAGGCGCCCGATGACGCCGAGGATGTTCTCGTCGACGAGGAAGTGTTGACCGAGGGCCTTCTTGGGGACGACGGTCACGGTAGGCCAAATGCGGTCGCGGCATTCTCGTGAGTGCGCTCGGCGAGGCTCTGGAACTCCTCGCCTCGCGCAGCGGCGAGCGCGGCGATCGTGTGGGTGACGTGCCCGGGCTCGCTGCGTCGCCCGCGAACGGGCTGGGGTGACAGATACGGGCTGTCGGTCTCGACGAGGATGCGGTCTGCGGGAACAGCCTTCGCTGCATCGCGCAGCTCCGGCGCCTTTGGGTAGGTGGCGTTGCCCGCGAACGAGACGTAGTACCCGCGCTCGAGTGCAGCCGGGAGCAACGCGGGCGACGAGAAGCAATGGAGGATCACGGTGCCGCCGAAAGATGCGAGGGCTCCGGCCGTCTCGTCGGCGGCCTCACGGCTGTGAACGACGACCGGGAGTGAGAGCTCGTCGGCGAGCTCGAGCTGGGCGTCGAAGAGCCGGCGTTGTTCGAGCGGCGTAGCGAAGCGACGGACCGTGTCGAGCCCGGTCTCCCCCACCGCGACGGCCTTCGTGTGCGCGAGCAGCTCCCGGAGCTCGTCGAGACGCTCCGCCTCCGGGGTAGCTGCCTGATGTGGATCGATACCGAGGGCGGCGAACACCCCTGCGTGCTCGTCCGCGATCTCGAGCGCCGCCCGGCAGGAATCGATGCCGGTGCCGATAGTGACGATCCTGGTCACCCCTGCGGCAAGCGCCCGCTCGACGAGGGTCGAGGCCGGGTCCTCGCACGCGTCGAGGTGCGCGTGCGAGTCGGTCACGCTGCGGTGGTCGGCGCGTCGATCCGCGGGAACAACGGCTGGGCCGGAGTGATTCCCGTGCGTGCCGAGGTCAAGCCGTACGCGGCCTTGTCCCAGCCGACTTCGTCCCGATCGCCGCCGAGCGCTTCCAGGATCCTGCCGGACGTCTCCGGGAGGTACGAGGCGAGCGCGATCGCCACAACACGGACCCCGTCCGCGAGGTCGTAGAGCGTCTGTTCGAGATCGCCTCGCCGCCCCTCGTCCTGAGCGAGCCGCCATGGCGCCTGAGTCTCGACGTGGCGGTTCAGGCCCCTGACGACCTCCCAGATCCGCTCGAGTGCTCCCGTGAGGTCGTAGCGGTCGAGACGCTCGGCTACGTCGCCCGAGAGGCCGTCGAGAAGTCCGCGCACCGGTGAGTCGCCCGCTGGACGGGCGGGTAGGTCGCCGTCCAAGTATCGGGCGATCATCGCCGTGGTCCGGGAGAGCAGATTGCCGAGGTCGTTGGCGAGCTCACGCTCGTAGCGCTCGTGGAGGCTCTCGATCGAGACGCTGCCGTCGTGACCGAACGAGACGGATCGGATGCTCCAGAAGCGGACGGCATCCGCGCCGTAGACGTCCACGAGATCCAGCGGGTCGATCACGTTTCCCAGGGACTTCGAAATCTTGCGGTCGTCGAGCAGCAGCCAGCCGTGGACGAAAAGTTGATGAGGGACGTCATAGCCCGCCGAGAGGAGCAGCGCCGGCCAGTACACACAGTGGAAGCGAAGGATGTCCTTACCGAGGAGGTGTCGCACGACGGGCCAAAACTGCGGGCGGAGATCGTCCCCCGGGCGCGCGTACGTCAGCGCGCTCAGGTAGTTGACGAGTGCATCTGCCCAGACGTAGGCAACCTGGTCCGGATCCCACGGAATCGGGACGCCCCAGGGCTGGCCCGCCCGGCTGATCGAGAAGTCCTGGAGCCCGCCGGCGATGAAGCTTCTCGCCTCGTTGTAGCGAAACGACGGAAGGACGAAATCCGGTCTCCCGTCGTACAACGCAAGGAGCCGCTCCTGGTACGCGGAGAGACGAAAGAACCAATTCTGCTCCTCGATCCAATCCGGGACCGTCTCGTGGATCGGGCACTTCCCGTCGACGAGCTCAGCCTCCGTCTTGAAAGCCTCGCACCGAACGCAGTACCACCCTGCGTACGCGCCCTCGTAGATGTCTCCTGCGTCGAAGATTCGCTGCAGGAAGTCCTGGACGAACGTCTTGTGACCGTCGTCGGACGTCCGGATGAAGAAGTCATTCGTAGCGTTGACCCTGCGGGGCACCTCCTGCCAGACGCCGAGAATGCGGTCGGCGTACGCTTTGGGTTCGAGCCCCTGCTCGGCGGCCACCCGCGCGACGCTCGACGCATGTTCGTCCACCCCGGTGAGAAAGAACGTGTCCTCGCCACGCTGCCGGTAGTGCCGCGCCAGGATGTCGGCCGCGATCGTCGTGTACGCATGCCCTATGTGGGGCGTCGAGTTCACGTAGTAGATCGGCGTCGTCACGTAGTAGGCCATGGGAGCCAATGATAGGGACCCGTTTTCGCGCCACCCGTGCGGTTCCGAGGCCTGCGAGCGCGAAGGCCAGGACGAGCAGGCCAGCGACAGCCAAGCCCGGGTTCCCAACGAGCCGTGCCCACATCCCGCGCCCGGGCTTCAAGCGTTCAATAACGGGGGGGTCGGGGTCCGGCTCTTGGACTGTCGACATCACTCCATGGGAGCGCGCCGCCTCGTGCTCCAGCCGACCGTGCGGTCGTGCCGCGGCGGACGCAGGACTCCGCACGGCCGCGCCCAACGCCTCGGAACCAACTTCGCCCGCCGCCACCTCGCTGGAGCGAGCGATGGACGCTTCGACTCGCTCGGGTCGCGTTGCGCGAGACGGCACGATTACGGCGGTCGAACGTTCCGGTTTGTGAACCACTCTCGATGGAGCCAGAACAGTGGTGTTCACGCCAATGGCCGGCTTGGTGGCATCCGCGTTTTCAGCTGAGTCGGCGGCCGGCTGAGGCGCGGCAACGGGTGCGGGAGTTGGCGGCGCTGGCGGCGCAGGCCCAGGCGGCTCAACAGGAGACGGCGGCGCAACGGGCGGTGCTGCCGCGGCCGGTGGTGGCGCCGGAGTGGGCTCGGGAGTTGGTGCGGGCGGCGCCGCGGGTGCCGGCGGAGGGGTGGTGGCACCTCGCGGCGGAAGCAAGGACAGCGGGTCGACGTACGTGTCGCCATCGCCGACCCGAACGCCGAGATGGACATACGCGACGTCGTGCTCCGGCTCTCCGGACGGCCCAGCCTCGGCGATCGTGCCGCCCTCCTCGACGGTCGCGCCGCGCTTCACGAGCAGTGCCCCGAGATGGGTGAGGGACGCCTTGTGACCATCGCGAGTGGCGATCGTCACGGTCAGGCCGTTGGTGGGAACCTGTCCGGCGAAACTGATCACCCCACTCGCGGGCGCACGCACGACGTCCGCGCTGCCGAGCGCAATGTCCACGCCGCGGTGCTGCCCGCCCGCGTACTTGTTGTCCGAGACCGAGAACTCGCGTAGAACAGGGCCGTCCGCGGGCCATGCCCACGCCCAGGACGTTGGTGTCGCGACGAGCGCGCACACAGTCGCGGCGACGCCCACGATCGCCCATCTCGTTGCCCGTCGAGTGAACATGCTGTCGACGGTAGCGCGTGACCCGCGTGCGGGCAACGCAATTGACGAAGTTGTTACAGAGAGCCGCGGTAGAGGGCGTTCTTGGACGCCCCGGTCAGGCCCGCGACGACGTCGGCGGCCTTGCGGCGCGGCACACCGGTCGCGACCAGCTCGGCCACGGCCTCGAGAGCCTTCTCCAACCCATCGCCCTCGGGAGGACCTCCCACTATCGCGCCGATCACGATCGTCACCTCGCCTCTCGGTGGCTCGGCGAACCGCGCGGAAAGCTCCCGCAGCGTCCCACGAACGACCTCCTCGAACCGCTTGGTCAGCTCGCGGCACACCGCCGCCGGACGCTCCGGCATCTCCTCCGCGAGAGCCGCGAGCGACGTCGGAAGTCGGCGGGGAGACTCGAATGCCACAACAGCCTCCGGCCAGCGCGCAATCCCCTGCACGAGGTTGCTGAGCTCGCCGGCGCGGCGAGGCAGGTAGCCCACGAACCGGTAGCCAGTGCCCGCGAGACCGCTGACGACGAGGGCGGTCTCCACGGCCGATGCTCCGGGAAGAACCGTTACGTCGAGTCCAGCCTCTGCTGCCGCGCGAATCAATCGCGAGCCCGGATCGTTCACACCGGGCAAGCCTGCGTCGGAGACGAGCGCAACCCGCTCGCCGCGCCCGAGCCGACCCAGCACTTCGTCGGCGCGGGCAGCCTCGTTGTGGCGGTGGTAGCTGAGAAGGCGCGCTTCGATCCCGTGCCGGTCGAGAAGGATGCGCGTCCGCCGGGTGTCCTCGCAGAGGACGACATCCGCTTCGCGGAGCTCCGCCAGCACGCGAAGCGTCACATCGTCGAGGTTCCCGATCGGGGTCGCGCAGACTGCGAGGGGCACTGAGCGGCCTACCGAATCCCGTCGAGCGCCTCGAACCCGACGAGCGCGGCCCCGACGAGACCGGCCTCGGGGCCCAACTCGGCAGCGACGACCCGCAGCGTCTCGTCCGCCGGTGGCATCGCCTCTCGTCGAGCCGCATCGCGCGCGGGCTCGAGCAACAGCTCACCCGCCGCCGCACCGAACCCGCCACCGATGACGATGAGCTCGGGATCGAAGACGTTGACGAGCGACCCGATGGCGGCCCCGAGCGACTCGCCGATTCGTGCGAGCGCGGCTCGAGCCCCGGCATCTCCGGCCTTCGCTTTGTCGATCAGCAGGTGAGCGTCGGCATCAGGGCCATACAGATCGCGGGCCGCACGATCGCCCGCATGGCCCGACGCGAGCACCTCCAGATGCCCTCGCCCACGGCCGCCGCAGGCGCAGGGTAGGCCGCCTTCCTGGACGACCATGTGCCCGAGCTCCGCCCAGCCTCGGAAGAGATGACCGTCGAGGACGATCCCTCCACCGACCCCGGTTCCGAGCGTGAGCATGACGAGATTCGAGGCTCCCCGCCCCGCGCCCCGTTTCCACTCGGCGAGCGCCGCGACGTTCGCGTCGTTCTCGACGCCGACCGGCAAGCCGTAGCGCTCCGTCGAGCGAGTGACGAGATCGACGTTCTCGAGCGGGAGATTCGTGGCACGCAGAATGCGCCCGGTCCCGCGCTCGAGGTTGGCTGGGATCCCATAGCCGATCGCCGCGACGCGGTCGTCGAGGAACGCCTCGACCGCTGCATCGAGTGCCGCGAGAACGTCCTCCTCCGACTCGCCCGGGCTGTGTACCTCGTGCTCCGCGACGACGTTCCCGCCACGATCGACGAGGCCTGAGAGGATCTTCGTCCCGCCGACGTCGAGCCCGATGACGAGGGGAGCGGCCACGGCGCGGGCTACCATAGCGGCCCGAATGGCCGAGGGAGACAAG
>JAERMP010000211.1 GCA_016844515.1 Thermoleophilia bacterium
TGCGCGCAGGTCGGCGTCGTCGGTCTGTGCCAGATAGAGAAGCCGCCGGTAGTTCCCGAAGTACTGCGACAGGAGCTCGGGATGGCGATCGAGCCCGAGCCCCCGGATGACGAGCGCGTCGAAATGTCGCGCGAGGAAGTCGGTGAGGTAGAAGGTCGCGGGCTCGGCGTCGTGCAGCTCCTCCCAGGCGCTGTTCCCGGTGAGGAAGCCGTAGCAGTGGGCGCCGGGTAGCCGCTCGACGCCATGCTCCTCGAGCACCTTGTCGAGGTCGCCACCCGTGCCACAGTCGGCGTATGCGACGAAGACGCGCTCGTAGCGTCCGGCCAGCTCGCGCAGCTTCGCGTCGACGGCCGGGGCGATCAACTCGGGTCTCGAGTGGAGCTTGGCGGGGAGACAGCGAACCGTGACGTTTCGCCAGCCGTTGAGCCGGATCACGGCCAGCACCTCCCGCGCGAGCGCTCCGCAGCCGAGGATGAGCACATCCGGCCGCTCGGCCTCGAAGGTGCGCTCCTCGTCAGGATGCAGTAGCTCGAGCACGGCGGGCCAGCATGAGGGCCTGGGCGGTTTCGGCGGCGACGGCAGCGTCCCGGCAGTACGCGTCCGCGCCGATCACCTTGCCGAAGTCTTCGTTGAGCGGCGCGCCGCCGACGAGGACGATGTAGTCGTCGCGGATCCCCTTCTCCTTCAGGGTCTCGATCACGACCTTCATGTACGGCATCGTCGTCGTGAGGAGCGCCGACATGCCGAGGATGTCCGGCTCGTGCTCCTCGATCGCGGCGAGATAGTTTTCGACGGGGTTGTTGATGCCGAGGTCATGAACCTCGAACCCAGCGCCCTCGAGCATCATGGCGACGAGGTTCTTGCCGATGTCGTGGATATCGCCCTTGACGGTGCCGATCACGACCGTGCCGATGCGCTGCGCGCCCGTCTCGGCGAGGAGCGGCCGGAGGATGCCCATGCCCGCCTTCATCGCGTTCGCCGCGAGCAGCACCTCGGGCACGAACAGGATGCCGTCGCGGAAGTCGATCCCGACGATCCGCATGCCCTCGACGAGCGCGTCGTTCAGCACCTTGTCGGGGGTCCAACTCCGATCGAGCAGGATCGTGGTCCCTTCGAGGATCTCGTCCGCGAGGCCGTCGTAGAGGTCGTCGTGCATCTGCGCGACGAGCTCGTCGTCGGTCAGGGTCTTCAGATTCAGGTCGTCGTCGGTCATCGCTGAGTGTTCCCGATCATGTGTTCCATATCGTGGAACGATGCTGTATCGTGGAATTCTAGGAGATCCTGGACGATGGTGCAATCGCTCGAGCGTGCGTTCGCGATCCTCGACGAGGTCGCCCGGCGACCCGCCGGGGTCACCGCCATTGCTGAGCGCGTACGGCTGCCGAAGTCGACCGTCGCTCGCCTGCTCGCCACGCTCGAGGAGGTGGACGCGGTAGAGCGGTTTGACGGAACTCGCTGGCGTATCGGCCCGGGCGTGGAGGCACTCTCGACGGCCGTCTCCCCCGAGCGCGGCCTGATCTCGATTGCCCGTCCCTTCCTAGGCGATCTCGTCGCCGAGCTCGGGGAGGACGCGGGACTCGGTCTCCCGGACGGAAACGAGATCCTCTACGTCGACCAGGTGGAGTCCGACAACCCCGTGCAGGTCCGCGACTGGACGGGAACGCGCGCGCCGATGCACGCGGTGCCTTCCGGCCTCGTCCTGCTCGCCGAGTGGCCGGAGGACGCGCTTTCCGCTTACATCGGCGGCGGGCTTCCCGCGCTCACGCCGCGCACGGTCATCGACCCGACGGAGCTCCGACGACGCTTGGCGGACGTGCGCCGGCAAGGCCACGCCTGGGGCCTTCAAGAGTTTGCCGAGGGAATCGACTCCGTAGCTGCTCCCGTGCGAGATGCGCGCGGCAAGGTCGTCGCGGCGATCCACGTCCACGGCCCCGCGTATCGCTTCCCGAAGGCGGGCGAGGAAGACCGAATCGTGGATAAGGTCCTGACAGCGGCACGAGCCATTGGCCAGCTGCTCGCGCGTGACGAGCGCGGATCTCCGCCGTGACGACGTCCCTTCGCTTTCTCGATCGCGAGACGGTCGCGGCGTCGCTCCCACCCGTCCTCGAGCAGGTCGAGCTCGCCGGGCGCGTGTACCGCGCGATGGCGCGCGGGGAGGTCGAGATGCCGCCGAAGATCGGCGTGCATCCGCGCTCCGACGCCTTCCTGCATGCGATGCCGGCGTACCTGCGCGAGCTCGACGTCGTCGCGATGAAGTGGGTCTCCGGCTTTCCGGACAACCCTGCGCGCGGCCTGCCGGCGATCAGCGGGCTGATCATCGTGAACGACACTTCGACGGGAGTGCCACTCGCCGTCCTCGACGCCGCCGAGATCACGGCCGCGCGGACGGCAGCAGCCTCGGGAGCATGCGTGCAGGCCTTCGCGCCAGCCGACTGGAGCGTCGTAGCCGTGCTCGGGTGCGGCGAGCAGGGCAGGTACCACTGTGAAGTTCTTCGGGCTCTCGAGCCCGCGTGTGAGATTCGTGCGTACGACCCCGTTACCGAGCGGGCGCGCGAGGTGTGCGCGGGAGCGGTCGTGGTCGACGATCCGCGTGAGGCGGTCGCCGGCGCAGACATCGTCGTGACCGCGGGGCCGATCCTCCGCGACCCGCCGTCGCCGCTCGACGAGTCCTGGCTCGAGGACGACGTGCTCCTGCTTCCGATCGACTTCGACTTTTACGTCTCGGCGGACGCGGTGGCCGCGTGCGACCTGTTCCTGACAGACGACGTCGCCCAATACGCGGCGTACCGGGAGCACGGCTACTTCCACTCGTGGCCGGACGCGCACGGCAGAGTCGGCGAGGGGCTCGAGCGGGGGCTCGGCGGGCGCCGGGTCGTCTGCGCCAACCTCGGCGTAGGAGCGCTCGACGCCGCGTTCGCCCACGCCGTCCTCTCTCGCATCGGGGACTAGCTGCCCCAGCCGCGTACGTCCGCTCAGGCTCTTAGCCGCCGCGTTCGAGCGCCTCGGCGAGAAGCGTCGAGACGTCTGCCACGCGCAGGTCGCGGCCAGTCTGGCGGACGCCGTCGTCGAGCATCACCGTGCAGAAGGGACACGCGACCGCAAGCGTGTCGGCGCCCGTCGCGGCCGCTTCTCGCGCACGCTCCTCGTTGATCTGGTTGCCGCGCTCCTCCATCCACATATGTGCACCGCCCGCGCCGCAGCAAAATGTGCGCTTCCCGCTGCGTGCCATCTCGAGCGGCTTGCCGATTCGGGCGACCAGCTCGCGCGGCGCCTCGAGCACGTCGTTGTGGCGCGCCAAGTAGCAGGAGTCGTGGTACGTGATCGTCTGGTCGCCCGCCACCGGAGACAGGCGACCGTCGCGCACGAGCTCGGCGAGGAGCTCCGAGTGGTGCATCACCTCGTAGCGGCCACCGAAGTCGGGGTACTCGTTCGCAAGCGTGTTGAAGCAGTGGGGGCAGCTCGCGACGATCTTCGTCACGCCCGCCTCGTCCAGCGTGCGTACGTTCGCCTGCGCGAACGCCTGAAACACGTACTCGTTTCCGGCCCGCCTGGCGGGGTCACCCGTGCACGACTCGCGAGGCCCGAGGATGGCGACGTCGAGACCGGCCGCGAGGAGCAGCTTCGCCGTCGAGATCGCGGAGGCCCGCGCGCGTTCGTCGAACGCTGCAGCGCAGCCGACCCAGTAGAGCACCTCGGGCGCCGGGTCTCCCGGCTCGAGAACGCGAACGCCGAGCCCATCCGCCCACGAGGCACGCTCGGTCTGCGGCTTCCCCCACGGGTTCGACCCACGCTCGACATCTCGCAGCATCGTCTCGGTCTCCGTGGGGAGCCGTGACTCGACCATCACCAGGTGCCGGCGAAGGTCGACGATGTGGTCGACGTGCTCGATCGAGACCGGGCACTCGTGCACGCACGCTCCGCAGGTCACGCAGTCCCAGACGACGTCGTCCGTGACGGCGTTCGGGACGAGTGCCGCGAGCTCCCCTCCCGCGAGCGCTGCCGGTCCCTCGGCGAAGAGCTGG